>NZ_CP016537.2:3000000-3300000 GCF_001687585.2 Planococcus halocryophilus
AGATAATAGACAAACTCAACAGAAAAAACAGGCTCAAAAATCGAAGTTTAGAAAGAACCACATCGTTCCCCCTTACATTTTAGCTAATTTGCGACGGCTTCTCCATTTTAGAAGACCCGGAATAACTAGTGAGAAGAATGCTATCAGGATTAATGATAGTGGCAATGGACTGTTAACAAAGATTGCTATATTCCCATTTGAAATAGTCATAGATTGTCTGAATGCTTGCTCCATCATTCCTCCTAAAATAAACGCCAAGATAAACGGTGGGGCTGGAAAAGAAAAGACGCGCATTGCAAAACCAAGTGCACCAAAAACAAGAAGCATATAAAGATCAAACACATTAAAACTAATAGAATATACCCCGATTAAACTGAACATGATCACCAATGAAATCAACAACGGTCTCGGAATGCTCAATATTTTAGCTAAGTAAGGAATGAGCGGTAAGTTCAAGATTAATAGAAAAATATTTCCTAAATACATACTGGCAATAATTCCCCAAAAAATCTCTGGACGATCCGTCATTAATAACGGCCCTGGTTGAACACCTAATACAAGAAATGCTCCAAGCATAACTGCCGTTGTACCAGAACCCGGAATACCAAGACTTAATAATGGCACAAATGCACCACTTGTTGCTGCATTGTTTGAGCTTTCTGGAGCAGCTAACCCTTTAATGGATCCTTTTCCAAATTCCTCTGGATTTTTTGAAATCCGTTTTTCAAAGATATAACTAATAAAGGAAGCGATTGTTGCACCAGCACCTGGTAATACGCCGAGGATAAAGCCAACAAATGACTGACGCGTCATCGGACCGCTCATTTCTTTCAAATCTGCTCGCGTCACTTTTAAACTACCGAGCTTTTGATCATCACTCAAGCTACGATTTTTCCGATTAAGCACCAACATACAAACTTCTGCAATGGCAAACAGGCCGAGTGCAATAATTAAAAAGTCAAAGCCATCAAATAAATTTACATTCCCAAACGTAAAACGTTGGGTACCTGTTTGTGGATCGATACCGATAGTGACGACCATTACCCCAGCAACTGCAGCAATCATCGCTTTTATCGTAGAACCTTCAGATAAACTGGATATGGCTGTTAGCCCCATAAGCATTAATGCAAAATAGGCAGGTGGACCAAAGGAGATGGCCACACTTGATAATGCAGGCGCTAACAACATTAGCATGATAACTGAAACAGTGCCTCCGAAAAATGAAGCAATCGCAGCGATGGCTAGTGCTTTTCCGGCTTTTCCTTGTTGTGCCATCGGATAGCCATCAAAGGCGGTTGCAACAGTTCCAGAAATCCCCGGAGCATTTAACAGAATCGAGGAAGTCGACCCACCAAATACTGCGCCATAATAAACTCCTGCCATCATCACTAGGGCAGGTGCCGGGTCCATACCATATGTAATCGGAATCATAATAGCTATGGCACTAATGGGTCCTAGACCTGGCATCATGCCAATTAGCGTACCAACAATAACACCGATTAAAACAAACAAGATACCTTCCCAACTTAAAGCGACTTGAAAACCTGTTATCATTCCATCAAAAGCATTCATAAATCCACACCTCCTATATTGGTAAAATGCCTCTAGGTAGCGAAATTCCTAAAGCAAAAACAAAAATCGCATACATCCCTAAAGGAAATAAAATCGAAACAATAATATTTGATTTCCACTTGGTATAGCCTAAAAACCACGAACAGAAAAAAATAAAGACCGAAGTCATAATGACAAATCCAATGATTTCAAACAACAAAATATAAAGGAAAATCATGGCGAATACTGCTAATAACACTAGTAGTTCTTTTTTAGGAATATTGCGCTTCTCTTTTTCCGCCTCAGTTTCAATAGCTTTAGAGAAAAAAAGGAAAATTGATAAAATAATCATTAGGATGCCCAATCCTTTTGGTATAACATCAGCATCTATTGGTGCATACGGATAATTTGGCAGTTGAAAGCTCAAAAATAAGTAAATAGCTGCTATAACAAATAGGAGCAGAGCTATTCTTCGATTGATTGTTAATGGCAAGTGGAACGCCTCCTTTATACTGAAAAGAAAGAAACCGAATAATGCTTATTCGGTTTCTCATTTCTTTAGTTTCCTAACCCAATTTCCTCTAATAACACTTCGATTTCTTTGTATTCATTATTCAAAAACTCCTCGTATTCTTCCGAATTTAAGTACATCTCGTTCCATCCATACTTTTTACGGACTTCAGCAAATTCTTCAGATTCACTTAACTCTTTGAACTTTTCTTCGTAATAATCCACTGCTGCTTGGTCCATGTTTGGCGGTCCAAAAAATCCGCGCCAGTTGATAAAGCTTTCATCAATTCCTTGTTCGATAGCTGTTGGGAAGTCCGAAAGAATTTCCCCTTCCAGCCTTTCTTCAGCTGTCACACCAAGAACTTTGATATTTCCAGCACGTACTTGTTCAACTACTTCTCCGACACCCGTAGAAAATACATCAACTGAGCCGTTTAATACTGATGTTAATGCTCCGCCATCTTGGTCAGATACATATTTGATTTTTGTTGGATCTACACCTGCTGCTTTTGCGATGCGAACAAATTGCATGTGGTCCATGCTTCCTGGAGATGATGTTCCTACGACAGTTACACTCTCAGGATCTTCTTTCATTTGATCGAATAAATCATTCAAGTCTTCCCATTCGCTATCTGCACTTACTGCAAATGCACCATAATCTGCAATCATATTTGCTAGCGGTGTAAAGTCTTCATGGCCATATTCAGACTGTCCATTTAACGGAACAAACATTAAAGGTGGAGAAGAAACAAATAAATTATAAGGACTGTCATCCTGGCCATGAATATACGCCCACGCAATGGCTCCACCGCCACCTTCTTTATTGATTACGGTCATGTTCTTTTCAACAATTCCCGTTTCACCAAAAACTCTTGCCACTTCACGAGCTGTCGTATCCCAGCCGCCGCCAGCTCCAGCCGGGGCTACCATTTCTATATTTTTTGAAGGTTCGAATGCCCCACTTTCTCCTGTACTTTCATTCGTGGCTTCTTCTGAGTTACATCCAGCAAATACTAAAGCACTTGCTGCTAAAATTGTCGTAAGCATTGTTTTTTTCATTCGATTTCCCCCTCGTTTTTTAATTAACTTGAGTATAACTTTGAATTTTCAGAATGTAACCGTTTGCAAAATAAGCTTTTTAAAGAGTTTTGTGTTCTTTTTGTTCATAAAGTTCACGCAAAAAAAGACTGATGAATAGCATCAGTCTCCACTTGTAGACAAAAGAATAGTAATTCATTGTTTCGTATTTACATGGGATCTTCCGCACCAAACGGACGCTTTCCGCGGACGAAGCGCTGAGCCTCCTCGTCGCAAGCTCCTGCGGGGTCTCATCACTCCGTTCTTCCGCAGGAGTCGCCGTTTGATGCTCCAGATCCTTAAGTGACTGGTTAAAAAGACTTCATGACTTTTTTATTGGTAGAAAGTAGACTAAGAGAACTCACTTTAATATAAGTAAGAAGATTCTAAGCGAAGTGGGCAGCTCGCTTGGAGATTATAAACCACTATTTCTTTTAATGAGATTTTGTCTACAGTCTGAGACTGATGAATAGCATCAGTCTTTTTTCATATAGTAATGTCGCTCTGGTCTTCCTACAATTCCGTATGCTAATTCGGCATAGCATTCTTCGATCGTTACAAGGTGTTCTAAGTACCGGCGAGCTGTTGTTCGTGAAGCACCCATTTGTTCGCCCATTTTCTCAGCCGTAATGCCTAATGTGTTGCCTGTTAAGACATCTCTTACCTTTTCTAAAGTCAGGGGATCGATTCCTTTCGCACCGATCGTTGGCTTTTGAACAAGTTTCACACCAAAAAAGTCATCTAAAAAATGTTGATCAATATCATGCGTGTTTTGAAGCGTTTTTTTGTTTTCTATGTATTTGACGATTGTAGAGACAAATCTTTCTAACGTGGCTGGCTTGATGATGATGCCCTTTACCCCTTTACGTATAGCTTGTTCAATATATCCTTTGTCATTTTCAGCAGATACTAATATGACGTCTGTTTGTGGACTTAAAGAACGTATGTCGTCGATCAAATCAATCCCCAATCCATCCGGCATATAATTATCCAATATAACTAAATCGATTTTATGTTCTTGTATGGCGTTTAAGGTTTCTTGACAATTGCTGGCTTTGCCAAGTAATTGTGCTTCGGGTATTTTCTTAAGAAATTGCTCATGGATATTCGCTACTCGAAAATCATCTTCAGCAATATACACCTGTATCATGAACTTGTCCTCCTTTTCTTATTTCGGCAAAAAGACAGTGAAAACAGTGCCTTTTTTTAACTCTGAACTAACTTCTATAGTCCCTTGTAATTGTTCAACGGCTTGCTGCACAATTGCTAATCCATAACCTCGATCTTTCTTTCCAACTTTCGTTGAAAACCCTAGCTTAAATAAGTCTTCCATATGTTCTGCTTGAATTCCACGGCCTTTATCTTCTACCTCAATGACCAAATCACGACCTAAATCAGTAACAAAAAAAGAAACTTCTTTAACGGGTTGTTGTACTACTTCTTCAATAGCATTGTCTATCAAGTTTCCTAATATATGAATCAGTTTGGCAATATCGAAGTGTTCCGGAAGTTCTTCTAGAGAGCTATTTTCATCGATGAGTAGCTCTACTTTATTTTCAGATGCCTTCCCCATTTTCCCTAGTAGTATTGCTTGAACCTTTTTATCTTTAATATGGTCTAGCATATATTTTGTTTGATTTTCATGAATCTTTGTTTCTTGTTGGATCAACTCGATTGCTTCATCCTTTTGTTCGAGCTGCAATAATCCTGATATTGCATATAGCTTATTGGAGTATTCATGTGTTTGAGCGCGTAATCCTTCAGAGTATTGTTGAATCTCTGACAAGGTTTCCAACACTTCTTGAATATCTGTTTTTTCACGAAAAGTCGACACTGCACCTACAATTTCATTTTTATGCATAATTTGTGTACGGTTGATAATCAGTACTTTATCACCGATGAGCATTTCTTCATTGCGCATCACTTTATCTGGTTGCAACGCTTCTTTCATTCGGGAATGAGGAAGGACCTCAGCAATATCCGAATTAATGACAGCTTGTGTAAGTCCAAGCATTCTTTCTGCGGATTGGTTGATTTCAGTAATTCTTCCCCGATTATCAATAGCCACTACTCCTTCAACAATGGAAGAAAGTAACGCTTCACGATCTCGATACATCGCTGCTATTTCCCTAGGCTCTAACCCCATTGTTTCTTTCCGAATATTTTTAGCTAATAGTATACTGCCTATTACACCCAGTATTAAGGCTAGTAAAACAAATTTTAAAAGTTCTAAGCTTTTTTGAACGATGATTTGTTGCACGTCTTCTAATAAATAACCGACTGAAACTAGCCCAACTACATTTCCGTTGCCATCAAAAATGGGGGCTTTTCCTCGTAAACTTGGGCCGAGTGAACCTTTTGCTTCAGATGTATAAAATTCGGCATTTAATAATGCACGTTCGTTGTCGCCGCCTACCATGGCTTTTCCAATCTTCGTCGGGTTAGGATGAGAATAACGAATTCCATCTATATTCCCCACCACAATAAACTCTGCTCCCACTTGTTTTCTCATATACTCAGCTATTGGCTGGATCGTGTCCTCCGGGTTTCCATCGTCCATTGCCTCTACTACGCTAGGCATAACGGAAATACCAATTGCAGTTTCAAGTGCACGCGTCCCCACATTGCCTTTCGTGTCTCCCACTTCGTTATAAATAACAATGCCCCCAAAAAAGACAGTGACAAATAATATCAATGACATACTTAAAATAATAATTTTTGTTTGAAGCGATAAATTCCTCATACTCGATACTCCTACAAGATACTGAATTTTTAATATTTGTAGTCTATCACAATTCATAGAAAGAAAAAGCTCATTTCCAAGACAATTCAAACAAAAAAACTTCATCCCTTAGAAAAGAGATGAAGTAAATGATAAAACTTTAGTTTTCTTTCTGAATATCCGCTTGCAATTCAACTTCCACATTGCCTTTGATGGCACGTGTAATCATACATGAACTTTCGGCTTTTTCTGCTAGCTTTTGGGCTAACACCAAGTCCTTTTCTGAAGCATCGCCTTTCAACACTAATTTGGGCTTGTGAATAATGCGCTTATACGTAATGACGCCTTTTTCAACTTCCACAATTCCTTCTGACTCCATCGTGAGCGATTGCTTCTCTAACTTACTACGTTCCAGCATTGCAGCAAGAGTGATGATGTAACAAGTCGCCGCGGCGCCTAGTAGCATCTCGTCAGGATTTGTACCGACTCCTGGTCCATCCATTTCTGCTGGAATCGAGATGTGTGTTTTTAAATTGCCTGCTCTAATTTCTCCTACGTCATTACGAAGACCTGGCCAATTCGCCTTTAAATGAAAGCTATGTAATGCCACTAAGCTTCTCTCCCGTCTTTCATTTCTTCAATACGCGGCATCGCTGTTAAAGCGCCTGCTTTCGTCGCGCAATGAGCTCCCATTCGATTCCCAAAGTCAGCACACTCTATAACTTCCTGCCGCGTTTTAGGGAATCCGTTTAAATAGACGTGACGAATAATCCCTGCCATAAATGCATCTCCTGCTCCTGTTGTATCGACAGGTTGCACAGGAATAACCGGCACATGAATTGTTTGGTCTTGAAAAACCGCATAAGTGCCATTTTCACCATCGGTCACAAAAACCAACGGAATCGCGTTGGCGGACAATCGTTCAATTCCCTCTTCTAGTGAGTCTGTTTTCATTAAAAATGCAAGCTCTTCTGTTGTTAGCTTAATGATATCGGCTGTAGGTAAAAATTTCATGACAATTTGACGACAATGTCCTTCGCTTTCCCAGCGCAGCGGCCGAATATTAACGTCATAAGTACAAATAACATTATGCTCTTTTGACAGTTCAATCGCCTTTCGCGTGGTCTCCCTCGCATCTGGATGAAAAAGAGTTCCTGAACAAAAATGAAAACTACTAGCCTGCTCAAAAGACTTCGTGTTCAGCTGTTTGCCTGTCACTTGAAGATCCGGAGTTTCATTCACATACGATGCAAACACTCGATCAAACTCTGGTGTCAGGTGAATATAAACACCGCTGACTCTTTTTTCCGGAACCATAATCCCATGTGTTAAATCAACGCCTTCGCTTACCAATTCATTGCGTACAAAAGTAGAGGTCTCGTCATCCCCTGTGATTGTGATAAAACTTGAAGGTATGCCTAAACGGCTAATACCTGCAGCCACATTCACTGTAGCTCCGCCAAGATGGCGATTAAATGCTGTGTTAGTAGTATCTGTGGCGATATAATCCACAAACGCATCTCCATATGTGAGTACGTACTTATTGTTTTTCATTCATAATTCTCCTTTGTGTTAAATACCTTCTTCATTGATATACTAGTAGTTAAGTGAATCTCAACTACTAGCGGACTCCATAATACCAGTCTATACAATTATACTCTTCATTATTTCAGGCAAAACCGCTTTTAAACAAGTAAAAGGAGGTCTCTACCTTGGAAATCGCTATACGACAAGCACACCTTAGTGATGCTGAAAAAGTCGCACCTCTTATTATCAATGCTATCGGTAAAATTGCAAATCATATGACCGCACAAAAAGATTCTGAAACAGTACGCGAAAAAGTTGAAGATATGGTGCGTGGAGAAAATACGCGTCATAGTTACCGCTATACATATGTAGCCACTTTAGATGGTAAAATTGCAGGCATTTTGGTTCTTTATCATGGCAACCAAGCAGAAACTTTAGATCGTTATTTGATTGAGCAGTTGAAAAAGCAAGGTCATGAGCGAACAATCGAGCCGGAAGCCCATACCGACGAATGGTATATCGATACGGTTTCGGTCGATCCTGCTTATCAAGGAAAGGGAATTGGCTCAAAGCTACTTGATTACGCAGAAGAACTTGTATCGTCTAACGGAGCTGGCAAGCTTTCGCTGAACGTTGATATTGATAAGGATGGTGCTATCCGTCTTTATAAACGCCTTGGTTATTCGGTTTCTGAACCGTGGACGATTATTGGGGAGCCTTTCCATCACATGGTGAAAGTCATTTCTTAAAGCCTATATTAATATAGAAGAAAGCCGCTCCAGAAAATCTGGAGCGGCTCTTTTTAGCTTATTGATATTATTATTGCTCAGTCATCCATTGAGGTTTACCGAATCCTTCAAAATTCTCATCGATTACCTTTTCAAATTCTTCTGATTCCACAATTTCTATTAAATCTTTCGCCAATTCACTATCTTCATTTTCCGCTTTAACTGCTACTAAATTGCGGTATTGGTCAGGCATGTTCTCCAGTGCCAATGCATCCAAAAGGTCCATTTCAGCTGCTAATGCAAAGTTTCCAGGAACAGCGGATAAATCAGATCCTTCAACTGCACGTGGCAATTGTCCAGCTTCGATTGGCTGGAATACTAAATTCTTTTTGTTTGTAATAACATCTCTTTCTGAAATTTTTAAGTCATCTACTTCTGGATCTACTTCGACTAGACCTTGATCTTCAAGAATCTGCAAAGCACGAGCCGCATTAACAGGGTCATTAGGAATTGCGATGGTTGCCCCATCTTCAATATCATCTAATGTATCAAATTGATTTGAATAAATGCCCATTGGCGCTGTCGGCACAACGATTAATCCTGACAAATCCATATTATTTTCTTTTTCAAAATTCTCCAAGTAAATGCTGTGCTGGAATAGGTTGGCATCGATATCTCCACCATCAAGCGCGATGTTTGGCTGAATATAATCACTGAATTCTACCAAATCTACTGTATACCCTTTTTCTTCAAGACCTGGGACAATGGCTTGTTTTAACATATCGCTATAAGGCCCTGCCGTAGCCCCTAGTTTAATATCTTTTGAAGGTTCTCCTGTTGTTGCTGCGTTTTCTTCACTGCCACATGCCGCTAAAGCCAATGCACTCGCTGCTATTATTAATCCTAATTTTTTCATATCATTCTCCCCTTATCTTTTATCTATAGCTTTCGCTGTATAGTCTCCTGCTTGTTGAATCAATTGAACCAACACAATCAAAATAACGACTGTAACAACCATAATGGTGTTATCGTATCGGTAATAACCAAAGCGAATGGCTAAATCTCCTATGCCTCCGCCACCCACAACACCAGCCATAGCTGAATAGGCAACTAAACTAATAATCGTTAACGTAATCCCTTGTACGATGCTCGCTTTTGCTTCAGGTAGTAATACATCTTTAATAATCATCCACGGTGTAGCACCTACTGCAATTGCTGCTTCGATTACTCCTTTATCAATTTCGCGAAGTGAATTTTCCACAATTCGCGCAAAAAACGGAATGGCTGCAACTGACAAAGAAACACTAGCCGCAACTGGACCGATTGTTGTACCTGTGATAAATTTCGTCAAAGGAATAAGTGCTACTAACAAAATGATAAATGGAATAGAACGTACAATGTTTACAACAAAGCCTACCACTGAATTCACGGGTCGATTTTCAAGAAACAAGCCGCGATCTGTTATAAATAGTAAAATTCCAAGTGGCAATCCAATAATCAGTGATACTGATAACGAAATGCCGATCATCATTAAGGTTTGGAAAAATGCAGTTTGGATTTCTGGCCATAATTCAATAATTCGTCCCCATTCAATGTCCACTCGATATCACCTCCACTATTGCCGATCTATTTTCCAAATACCGCAATGCCTCCATAACTTCTATTTCAGCGCCTTTTAATTCCATGATAAAGATGCCAAGTGGACGCTCTTGAATATACTCGATTGCTCCGTGCAAAAAGTTACCTTTTACTGAAAAGCTCTGCAGCATATCGGAAATGACACCTTCACCGGCTACGCCACCTTTAAATAGTACTTTTACTAATGTGCCTTTAAATTCCTTTAAAATATGTACTGGAACATTAAATGATACGACACTAGAGATAAATTCTTTTGTTAGTTCTTTTTGAGGATCCGCAAAAATATCGTATACTTGTCCTTCTTCAATCACCCGTCCACCTTGCATAATAGCCATCCGATCGCAAATTTCTTTCACGACATTCATTTCATGGGTTATCAATACAATCGTGATGTTCAATTTCCGATTAATTTCTTTCAATAACCGTAAAATTGATAAAGTCGTATTAGGGTCGAGTGCTGAAGTCGCTTCATCACATAACAGCACGGCGGGATTGTTTGCCAACGCTCGCGCAATGCCGACACGCTGTTTTTGACCACCACTCAACTGAGCAGGATAGACATCCCGTTTGTCTGCTAAACCGACCATTTCAAGCAGTTCTTCTACACGCATTTTAATCTCTTTAGAAGGTGTGCCTGCCGCTCGAAGTGCAAAAGCGATATTGTCGTAAACTGTCTTTTGGCTAATCAAATAAAAATGTTGGAAAATCATCCCGATTTTTAACCGCGCTTTTCTCAGTTGATCGCCATTTAACTGTGTTAAATCTTTTTCATCGACTATGATACTGCCAGAGCTTGGTCGTTCGAGTAAGTTAATACAGCGGATCAACGAACTTTTTCCTGCTCCTGAGTAACCCACAATCCCAAATATTTCACCTTTTCCGACTTCAAGTGACACATTATCCACTCCGGTAACGGCACCATGTTTTGTTGTATACGTTTTCGTCAAATTTTTAATCTGTATCATGGCTTCCTCCTGGCAATAAAAAAATGCCTCTTTCATCAAGAAAGAGACATCGAAAATTTTAATTTCTCGACTTATCTTCCGAAATGTTTTCACATTCCGCAGGACTTGGCACCTTCCCAACTGGGGGTTGCCGGACGTCATAGGGCCTACCCCTCGGTCTCTCTTGATAAGTTAGTATATTAGATTGAATTTCATGTTACAGACATACTTTCAGGGTGTCAATCAAATTTTGAATGTTTCGTATAATTTTTCACGACGATCGTCAAAGACCGGGATTCGTTTACGAACTTCTTCTACTTCTTGTAAATCAATTTCCACATACCCTATGCCTTCTTCTTTTTTCATGTCCAAACGAATTTCTCCCCAAGGAGCAATTACCATGGTGCTTCCACCAAACACGTTGTTCGGATCACTGCCAATGCGGTTAACTCCAACGATAAAGCATTGGTTTTCAATCGCACGAGCTTGAAGCAACGTACGCCAATGATCAATTCTTGGTTCTGGCCATTCTGCAGACACGAAAATAAGCTTTGCATCATTTAATGCTTGTGCACGAATCCACTCAGGAAAACGGATATCATAGCAAATAACACCGCCATAAACAACGTTATCCAATTTAAATGTGCCAAGAGTGTCTCCTTCTTCTAAATGAATATGTTCATCCATCAATCCAAAACGATGTGCTTTATCGTATTCAGAAACAAGCTCACCTTTTTTATTGACGACATACATCGTATTGTAAAAGCCATTATTTTTCTCTGTTGAAACAGAACCCCCAACAATGTTTACCGATTTTTCTTTTGCGAATTTTTTCAACATCTCCACTGTCCGGTTTGTATTGTCTGCTAACATGTTAAGCTCTGTTAGTGCATAACCCGTATTCCACATTTCAGGCAAAACAATCGTATCTGCCCCGTTGTCAGCCGCTTCAGTTAAATAGTTCAATACCTGCTGATAGTTTTTTTCTGGTTTCCCAAATACAATATCCATCTGAACACATGCAATTTTCATATTCTCTCCTCCAGTAGACAAGCTCCTCTAAATTCTATAAGATTCGGAGTAGAAGTGCAATTATTTCGAAAATAAGGAGAATTCCATGGACTTTTCAAATCGCTTGCAAAATTTACCGACTCAATTTTTCGCTCTACTCGTTGCTAAAACGAGCCAAGCTATCGCTGAAGGGCGCGATGTCATTAACCTTGGTCAAGGCAATCCTGATCAGCCGACACCTGACCATATCGTTAAAGCATTACAAACTGCAGTGACCGATCCAAAAACGCATAAGTATTCACCTTTCCGCGGAATATCAACTTTGCGGCAAGCAGCAGCAGATTTCTATAAACGCGAGTATAACGTAGATATCGATCCCGATTTAGAAGTAGCCGTTATGTGCGGAACAAAAATTGGGCTTGTTGAGTTGCCATTAGCATTGCTGAATTCAGAAGATCTTTTATTGCTACCAAATCCAGGTTACCCTGATTATTTATCAGGTGCTCCATTAGCAGATATTGATTTTGAACTAATGACATTAGATCCGGGAAAAGGATATTTACCAAACTACGATGAGTTACCTGAACCTGTTCGCTCTCGCGCAAAATTAATGTACTTAAACTACCCGAACAATCCAACTGGAGCAGTAGCGAGCAAAGAGTTTTTTGATGAAACCGTCGTTTTTGCAAAAGAAAATAACATTGCCGTTGTTCATGACTTTGCTTACGGTGCTGTTGGTTTTGAAGGAAAAAAACCAGTTAGCTTTTTACAGTCTGAGGGAGCAAAAGAAGTCGGTATTGAAATGTATACATTATCGAAAACTTACAATATGGCTGGCTGGCGTATTGGGTTTGCTGCCGGACATTCCAAAATGATTGAAGCCTTAAACTTAATTCAAGATCATTTATTTGCCGGGTTATTCCCAGCGGTTCAACTTGCTGCAGCTGAAGCATTAAACGCCGATCAGCAATGCGTGGATGATTTAGTAAATCTCTATGAAAAACGCAGAAATGTACTCGTAGCTGAATGTGCACGTATTGGTTGGGAAATAACAGCTCCACAAGGTTCATTCTTTGCTTGGTTACCCATCCCAAAGGGTTTTACGAGTATCGAATTTGCTGATTTCCTACTTGAAAAAGCAGATATTGCAGTAGCTGCTGGCAGTGGGTTCGGTGATGGCGGAGAAGGCTTTGTCCGTGTCGGATTACTGGTTGATGAGAGCCGTATTGTCGAAGCAATCAAACGGATCGAGAAACTAGAGTTATTTTAAATAGCAAAAGACAGCTTCTCGTTTTTAAGGAAGCTGTCTTTTGCTATTAACCCGACAAATGCTTTAGTGTTATTCGACAACACCTACATGTTCTAATGGTGAAATTCGAACTTTCACTTCACCTACAATACTTTTCTCAGAAATGAACCCTAAAACTCGGGAGTCGGTACTGTTCAAGCGATTATCTCCTAACACAAAATAAGATTCTGCTGGCACAGTAAATTCTTTAAAGTCCTCAGTCAATCGCAACATTCCCATTTGTTTTGCCGCTTTTAAGTTTTTTACCAAATATGGCTCGGTCATAGATTTTCCATTTATATACAATTGGTCATCTTGCATGGAAATAATGTCTCCTGGAACACCGATTACCCGTTTAATAAAATTAACGCCATTTGGCGCAGTAAAAACAATCATATCAAAATTTTCTATTGAGTAAATTTTAGCTAGCACAACTTTATCATTTTCTTCAAACGTAGGCATCATCGATTCCCCATGGACGGCTACTGGCTCAAACAGAAAATGCCGTGATAGTAAGACAAGAAGTACCGTCAAAACGATGACCCGCATCCAAGATATAGATTCTTTTACAGGATTTTCATACACATTGTCTCCCCCTAACCCCTTTATATCATTTATTATAATACGGCTTGCGTTTTGTGCCTACTGCTTGGCTTTTACCATGACTGAAGCGACTACTATAAAAAGCTTATCACTTAATTGCCAAGTTATAATGACGACTGCAATTCTCTATATCTGTATAGCTTACTAGCGTCTGAATCGTCAGACTTTTGAGCCCTTTGCAATTTTATGTTACACTCAATAAAAAATGTAGGTGATTAGAATGGTAGGAAGAAATGATCCATGCCCATGCGGCAGTGGCAAGAAATACAAGAAATGTCACGGAAAACAAGAAACTGTGTCTATCAATGATTTGGTGAATGAAGAACTATTCAAAGTACGTCAACAGTTCTTCTCGGAAAACCCAAATCAGACACATATTACTGAGTTCCGTGAATTGCAACAAGAATGGCAGCCACATTTGATGAAATCAATGGCTGAAAACGATGCACAAGCATTTGTGATTGAGAATTTCCTGTTCATGAAAAAACCTGAACTATGGGAAGAGTTTCTAGAAAAACAAATTGACCTTGCTCAACGTCCAACAACGAAAGAAGTACTTGGAAATTGGAAAGACGTAAAAGTATTCCTTGGTCAATATATTAAAGGAGATACAGAGAAAGCTCAGTTTACAGATGTTTTCACTGGCGAAACCCTTGAAATGGCTGACCAGCCACCAACTGATATGGAAAACGGACAAGGCTTATTAGCCATCCTACTTCCAGATTCACGCGTGGGAGAAAAAGGCGTTCTATTCTTGAACGGCTATTTAACGGTTGTTGGAGAATTCACTCCATTCTTCGAACAGTTGAAAGCACAAATCGCTTCTGAAAATGCTTCAGAAGATGAAAGCTACTTGCGCGACAACTACTTAACAATTGTTGAACAAATCGTTAAATATTCAACTGGCAGTGTAGAAGAAAGCATCCAGCTTTCTCCAGAACATGATTCTGTCATGGCTGAACTTGATAAGCATATCGAGAAAGCTGATTTTGATGAAGAAACGGTTAGCAATATTACGAGTATTTTAAATAGCTATCTTGTAAGCCAGCAACCAACTGTCCAAAAACCTGAAGCACTTGTAGCAGGATACTGGAGATTCTTACAGGATCACGAATTGGTGAAAGGCCCTATGCTATCTTCAAAAGACTTAAGTGAAAAATTCGGCGTCTCTTCAAGCACCATCTTGAAGCGCTCTAAAGAATTCAGCGCTTATTTTGAAGAATTGTTAGCCAAAAAATAAAAAGATAAGCTATAGAATATTTCCGCTTATGTGGAGATAACAAAAAAGAGTAGCCTCGGCTACTCTTTTTTGTTTGTTGATAACTTTATGGGGAATTAGAAAAGGAGGAAGAAAAAGCGTTAAAAAACGGTGTCTATAAGTAAAATTCTCTATTTCCATCATCTTATACACAGTAAACCTCTAATTTTTGTGTGCTATGTGGATAAGTTTTTGGAATTTTGTTAATTTTATTGCACAAAAGAAACTTACTAACATGTGGATAATTTTATCAAAGTCAGAAAAAAGGAGGAAGAATATGTTCGAAATCACGCTTAGTAGTTTTATACGGATCATCACAGTTGGTTTTTTAGCTTATGTCGGACTTGTTATTTTGCTTCGTTTTTCAGGTAAAAGAACTTTAACTAAATTGAATGCCTTTGACTTGGTCGTCACCGTTGCTTTAGGTTCGACACTTGCGACCATATTACTCAACAATAGCATTAGTTTACTTGAAGGAATGACAGCATTTGGCTTGCTTATATTGCTGCAATATTTGATGACTATTTTTTCTCTGCATTTCGACTGGTTTAATAATCTTATCAAGTCAGAACCACGCCTTTTGTACTTAGATGGAAATTTTTTAAGAAGTTCTATGCGAAAAGAACGAATAAAGGAAATGGAGATTCTCCAAGCGATTCGAAATACAGGATTTGGCTCTACTGAAAAAGTAAAAGCTGTCATACTCGAAACTGATGGCAGTTTATCAGTTATTAGCAGTGAAGTTGGCAATGCTTTAGAGCATGTTAATTCAGAAGTTGATGAAAACGAGACCTAATTTAATTAATATGAGAAAAAGGTGCATGGATTTTAGTCCATGCACTTTTTCTTATGGTCTAGGTGGCTTAACGCGCAGTTTTCGGTATTCCCGTCTTGCCGGTGCCGTATCAAAAAAGAGTTTTTCGCCTACGGATTCTGGCAAAACAGGAGGAACTGGAGTTGGTTTGCCATCGTCTCCCATTGCAACCATCGTCAAGAATGATTCTGTCGTTAGTTTTTCATCCCCAGTTTGAAGGTTTTTTGATTTTACTCGAACATAAACTTCCATCGAAGTGCGCCCCGTTGAAGTAACATTTGCTTCGAGCTCCAATACATCTCCAACTTTAGCTGAAGATAAAAAATCCACTGAATCAATTGATGCCGTTACAACAACTTGACGGCGTGCGTGTTTCATCGCTGTAATTCCTGCGATTTCATCGATGTATGCTAAAACTTTGCCCCCAAAAATAGAATCCATGTGATTGGTATCAGGAGGAAGAACAAGCTTTGTTTGAATGGTTCTCGATTCTTTCATCGGTTTTGCTTCCATTGTCATCAGTCCTTTCTATATATAGCTGTGTTATTGGAAGTTCCCCCAAAACATTAGCCTTTCCTTTATAATATATTGAAATGAGGAGGAATACTTTATGTCAGAGTTATTGAATATTTTAAACACGCCTGAATTTCAATCTAAAACAACATTAAAGCAACAGCTTCAGGAGCTTGGCATTGTAGCTGGAGACCAAATAATGGTTCATGCATCATTAAAGTCAATGGGTTGGATCGCTGGAGGCGCTCAAGCGGTCGTTGAAGCCTTAATGGAAACTATTACAGAAGCAGGCACGATAATTATGCCCGCTCAGTCTGCGGACAACTCAGACCCCGTTTACTGGATGCAGCCTCCGGTCCCCGAGAATTGGCATCAATCGATTCGCGAGCACCTTCCTGCTTTTGATCCCCACTTAAGCGGACTTCGGGGTATGGGAAAAATTGCGGAATGCTTTCATCGCCATCCAGCGACCATTCGAAGCCCACACCCTTCTCATTCTTTTATGGCATGGGGTATCCATGCGCAGGACTGGATGAGCGAACAGCCCATTGATGATTCTTTCGGAGAAAAATCACCACTCGCAAAAATG
This sequence comes from Planococcus halocryophilus, assembly GCF_001687585.2. Taxonomy (GTDB): domain Bacteria; phylum Bacillota; class Bacilli; order Bacillales_A; family Planococcaceae; genus Planococcus; species Planococcus halocryophilus. The sequence goes on from NZ_CP016537.2 coordinate 3,016,774, forward strand.
CTGCAAGCCAAAGTTAAAATCCTTCTGATTGGTGTCGGCTTTGATTCGTGTACAGCTCTTCACTATGCTGAATTTGTTCAAGAAAGTCGCTCTACTTCGCTACAAGGCGCAGCCATAATGCGTAATGGAGAACGGGTTTGGCAAATATACGATTGTGTCGATATGGATTCAGAGCGCTTTCCGGAAATCGCCAAAGCTTTTCCTGGTGTCATTTCTAAAGGAGTTTTAGGGCAAGCCGAAATGCAAATCGTCGATCTGAAAGAGCTGGTCGAATTTGGAATCGAATGGCTCAAAGAACATCCTTCAATATAAAACGTAGAAAATGCCAGCACTCTTTGAGCAGCTGGCATTTTTCATGGCGTAATAATTTCGGATAATAGCCTTTCTAAACGATCATTCCCCTTGTTAAACGAGTCAACAAAAGCATTAATAATCTCTGCAGGTTCAAGTACTTTTCCCCACTCTAGCTGATAACCAGCATTTAATAACAACTGACGTGCAAATTCACGAATACACCGTCCATTGCCTTCGCGGAAAGGATGCAATGCATTTAATTCTGACAGAAAATAAGCAAGCCGAACAATCAGCTGATCTCGCGGCAATTTTTTTAAATAGTTCTCAGATTTCAGCTCATTAAAAATTTTAAGCAACTGTGTTTCAATGTGTTTCGGATGAGCAAAAGATGAAGAACCTTTGGAAATCATTTCTTGTCTCAATTCTCCAGCAAAAGGATAAACGTCTTGAAGAATATATTGATGAATGGCCAAGTAAGCTTTAACATTTAAAGGATCTGCCGGTTTTTGTAACCGCAGTTCTGCAAGACGAAACAAAGAATAGACTTTTTCCAGTTCTTTCAGCTTTTGTTCATCTTCCACATCAAACAAATTGATCAATACATCAGTGCCCGGATAACAATACATTGAAGTATGTTGGTACTTAGACATTAAACTTCCTTTTGATGGCCTGATGGAATTGTGCTTCCGTCCGTTCACCAGTTAATACCGATCGAACGAAGTTCTCATCCTCACTTGTCACATCAAATCCTTCAGTGACCAAAGAATGTGAAGCATAGGAAATCGCATGATTGGCTTGTTCATGGGAAACTCGGTTTGCTAAATTCGTCAACATGATGACCACCTTTCATGTAGAAATTATACCATTTCCCTGACTTTTTTTCTATCCTCAACCCTTGTGCCATAAAGGTTTCTAAAGCGTTTCACATAATGCAAGCTAATAAAAAAATCCGGATGCATTTGCATCCGGATTCGTTTAAGCTTGTTGTTGCAATTCTTTATTTTCTTCGGAGGTGAAAGCTCTAGATCTTGTTAAAAACCGCTTGCCTTCCACTCCCTCTAGCGAAAACATTCCGCCGCGTCCTGGCACGACATCAATGATCAGCTGTGTATGGCTCCAGTAATCAAATTGATTTTTATGCATATAGAATTCACTATCCCCGATAACTCCCATTAAAATGTCTTGATCTCCGACAAATAAGTCGCCTTTCGGATAACACATAGGGGAGCTACCATCACAGCAACCTCCGGATTGATGGAACATGACCGGACCATGCTTTTCCTTCAGCAATTCAATCAGTTCAATAGCAGCATCTGTCGCAATTACGCGTTCGACCATTGCTATCCCTACTTTCTGGTAGCCTTTAGACTACATAGAATCAAAAGAATCCTTGCTTGTTCTCGTTGTAACTAACTAGCATATTTTTTGTCTGTTGGTAGTGGTTAAGCATCATAAGATGATTTTCACGACCAAATCCAGACATTTTGTATCCGCCAAATGCTGCGTGAGCTGGGTACTGGTGGTAACAGTTTGTCCAAACGCGTCCAGCCTGAATGCCGCGTCCGAAGCGATAAGCTGTATTCGTATCACGTGTCCAAATGCCAGAACCTAGGCCATATAACGTATCGTTAGCGATTTCAAGCGCTTCTTCTTTCGTTTTAAAAGTTGTTACAGAAACGACTGGGCCAAAAATTTCTTCTTGGAATACACGCATCTTATTATGCCCTTTAAAAACTGTCGGCTGGATATAGTAGCCTTCTGCTAAATCGCCTTCTAAATGGTTGCGATCACCGCCTGCAAGAACTTCAGCGCCTTCTTGTTTACCGATATCCAAGTAAGATTGAATTTTCTCCATTTGTTCTGTAGAAGCTTGTGCTCCCATCATCGTTTCTGGATCAAGCGGATTTCCAAGTTTAATAGCTGCTACACGCTTTAATACACGCTCCATAAATTCGTCATAAATATCTTCTTGGATCAATGCACGGGATGGACATGTACATACTTCACCTTGGTTTAATGCGAACATAACAAAACCTTCAACTGCTTTATCAAGGAAAGCATCGTCTTCGTCCATGATGTCTTTAAAGAAGATGTTCGGCGATTTCCCTCCCAATTCTAATGTGACTGGGATTAAGTTTTGTGATGCATACTGCATGATCATACGACCAGTAGTTGTTTCACCTGTAAATGCAATTTTGCTAATACGCGGACTTGAAGCAAGCGGTTTCCCTGTTTCAAGGCCAAAGCCGTTCACGATATTTAACACTCCTGGAGGTAAAATGTCGCCAATTAATTCGGCTAGTACAAGAATACTTGCCGGAGTTTGCTCAGCTGGCTTTAATACAACACAGTTACCCGCAGCTAGTGCTGGCGCGAGTTTCCAAACAGCCATTAAAATTGGGAAGTTCCACGGAATAATTTGACCAACAACACCAAGTGGCTCATGGAAATGATATGCTACTGTATCATTATCAATTTGGCTTAAAGAGCCTTCTTGTGCGCGAATAGCTCCAGCAAAGTAACGGAAATGATCGATTGCCAGTGGTAAATCGGCATTTAATGTCTCACGTACCGCTTTACCGTTATCCCACGTTTCGGCAACAGCCAACATTTCTAAGTTTTGCTCCATACGATCTGCAATTTTCAAGAGTGCATTTGCACGTTCAGTAACTGAAGTTTTGCCCCATGCATCTTTAGCGGCATGTGCGGCGTCAAGCGCTAGTTCTACATCTTCAGCAGTTGAGCGCGCAATTTCAGTAAACTTCTTGCCCGTAACTGGCGAAACGTTGTCAAAGTATTGACCTTTGACAGGCGCTTTCCACTCACCATTTATAAAATTCTCATACTTATCTTTAAAATTTACTTTTGACCCTTCTGTGTTAGGTACTGCATAGACCATTCCTATCTCTCCCCTTTGATCATTTTACCGTTATGTACGCGCTTTCATTTTTCTTTTTACCCCTTGGCGTATTAATAACAGCTCCCTTTCTATATTGTCAAACTAATCTAAAAATTGCAACTGTAAAACACTATTTTTTTTATTCATCTCCTTTGTTCATGTATAATGAGAGCGAGACTAGGAAATATGGTAGTGAAAGGAATTTATTATGCGAATCAATAAGTTTTTAAGTGAGACAGGAATTACCTCCCGCCGCGGAGCTGATAAGTTTATCGAAGCAGGTCGTGTGACTATTAATGGCAAACTTGCCGAACTTGGCAGCAAAGTTGAATCTAATGATGAAGTAAAGGTCGATGGCAAAATTATCGAACAACCAAAGCGACAATATGTTTACTTGGCGTTAAATAAACCGGTAGGCATCACGAGTACGACAGAACGTCATATCGAAGGAAATATTGTCGATTTTGTTAACCACCCCGAACGTATTTTTCATATAGGACGTTTGGATAAAGATTCAGAAGGGCTTATTCTATTGACTAATGACGGGGATATCGTCAACGAAATTTTACGTGTTGAAAATGAACATGAGAAAGAATACATCGTTAAAGTAGATATGCCGATCACTGAGTCCTTTATATCAAAAATGGAACAAGGTGTCGAAATTCTCGATACAAAAACACTTCCAGCAAAAGCTAAAAAGTTGTCTAGTTACACCTTTAAACTAACCTTACGTCAAGGTTTAAATCGCCAAATCCGCCGCATGTGTACAGCACTTGGCTACGAGGTTCGGAGTTTACAACGAGTCCGCATTATCAATATCTTTTTAGGAGATTTACCTGTTGGTGAATGGCGTGATTTGACCGATACTGAGCGGACAGAGCTGTTCAACCAACTCAATTACACACCAAAACGCTGAGGAGGAATTTGATATGTTAGCCATGAAAAGCACACCGAACCACACAGGTGTTAAAATTAGCGGCGATTATTTTGATTTAGATGAGTTGAACCTAGCCATCTATAAAATGATTGGACAAGAAGACCAGTATTATGGCTATGAAGGTTCTAGAATGAGAATCCTTAGTATTTCCCATGAAATTCGGTGTGCTGCTCAAGGCGACCGCAACGTGGACTTTGTTTTTAATGGACTTCATGAACATACAATGAAACAGCACGAGTTAATCGCTCCTGATAAAAACATCTACTTTTCTACTGAAGTGTTGTGGCCAGAAGTAATCTATGCGGCGATCGCTCTAAAAGACTTCGTTAACTTCTACCAAAAAGATAAAGAATTCCCGTTTTGGGATGTTCACATACCAACGATTCTTCGTTTTCAATCACTGGTTCTTGACTGTTTACAAGGGCATGTTCCAGAAGAAGAATTCGATGCAATCCTACAAGCCTTTAACCATACCGGTTCAGTAAACGATTACGCAATCCAATACGTAGACCTATTAAACTTGAAATACATCGGCATGACGAAAAAACAGCGCGAACAAAGCCTATCGACTATCGCAATGAAAATCGCGGTACAAGATCAAGATTACACAGCATTTCGCAACCAAGTAATCGCCACTGCCTCTCCACACAAAAAGCCGATACACGAAATTTCCATAAAAGCCGAATACCCAGACAACTTTGAATGGTGACTAGAAAAGCGGAGGCTGCCGTGTAGATTCGACGGGCATAAGACGCTCTGGCGAAGTGGCATATTTTCAGCCACACAGCCAGAGTGACTTATGACCCTAGAATCTGGCAGCCGGAGCTAGACACCACGAAAAGCGAAAGCGCCCGTGGAGCTCTGACGGGCATAAGACGAACCGACGAAGCGGCGTTCTTTTGCCGCACAGTCGGATTGGCTTATGACCCAAAGAGCTGGGCGCTGGAGCTAGACACCACGAAAAGTGAAGGTGCCTGTTCAGCTCCGACAGGCATAAGGCAGACCAGCAGTGTGGCGCTCTTTGCCACGCAGCAGGGTTGCCTTATGTCCCGAGGAGCTAGGCACTTGCAACTAGACACGAAAAGTGAAGGTGCCTGTTCAGCTCCGACATTCTGCAAAGTAGACACTAAACAAAAAGCTCACGCTATCAATGCGTGAGCTTTTCTTATGGCATAATCTGTAGAACGAGTAAATCACTTGCTTCTGTTGCTGTTAAACTATGTTTTTCTTTTGGCTGCATGTGAAGAATGTTTTCAGGCGTCACTTCAACAACCTGGTCTTCTACAACAAACGAAACCCTTCCACTGCGCACTATAATAAGAACATCTGCTACTGAATCGTGTTCTGGAATATTTTCTCCAGCTTGTAACTGTATATTTACAACTTTGGTCTTTTCAAAGCTTAATGCTTTTTGAATATGCTTACTTTTCTCACCCAGTAGATTGGGAGTCTCTATCAATTCCATTCAAACACCTCTTTCCTGTTATATAAATGCTATACCCGTTTCCAACAAAAAAAGTGTATTTCCCTTTGAATAATCAAAGAGAAATACACTTTTTACAATTTACTTACCTAACATTTCATCTACTTTGTCTTGGTTGTTGTCAATCCATTCTTGTGCAACTTCTTCAGGATCTCCGCCTTCTTCGATCTTCACAATCATTTCTTCCACATCATCAATTGAAATGTTCCAGTTACTTAAAAATTCATAAGCTTCTGGGGCATTTTCTTTTAATTCGTTATTTGTGATTACTTCAACTGAAGAAGTTTCGAAAAATCCTTTTTCGTTCGTCAATACTTTCAAATCAAACTTATTGAACATAGTATGTGGTCTCCAGCCGTAAAAAATAACTGGCTCTTCGTCGGCCATCATTTTTTGAGCTTGAGCTAGCATACCGCCCTCTGAAGAATTTACTTGAGTCATATCAAATTCATAAGCTTCAAGAATTTCATTACTTTCAAGCGTAGCTCCTGCTCCTGTTTCAATTCCGTAAAACTTGTTACCGAATTCATCTTCACGACCTTTTAAATCTTCAACTGTATTGATGTCTTCCATATAAGCAGGAACTGTCCAGCCTGTTTCTCCGTCCGGATAGCTTACTGAAGTACTTGAAATATTGTCTTCGTATTTATCAAGATATGTTTGGTGCATCGGTACCCACGCATCCATAAATACATCAAGATCGCCACGAGACAATCCAGTATAAACACTTCCTGCATCAGCACTTGTTTCAACTACTTCATAGCCCATGTCTTTCAAGATTAACCCAGCAACTTTAGTTGGTGGTACAGTACTCGTCCACGGTGTTACACCGAAAGTGATTGTTTTTTGTTCAGCACCTTCAGCCTCTACAGTTGTTTCTTCTTTATCAGAACCACAAGCTACTAAAACTGTTGCTAGCAATGCAATCATTGCTAAAAATAATAATTTTTTCATCATTTATTTCCCCTTTATTTTTTATTTATTTCGAACTAACCCTTGAGTGATTCGATCCATCACAATCGCTAAAACAACAATACCTAAACCGCCTGTTAGACCAAGTCCAACATTTACAGTAGATATCCCTTCAAGAACTACCGAGCCTAGCCCTGGAGCTCCAATCATCGATGCAATAACTGCCATTGATAAGGCAAGCATCATTGTTTGGTTAATACCGGCCATAATAGAAGGCATGGCCAGTGGCAATTGAACTTTATAAAGTAACTGCCATTTTGTTGACCCGAAAGCTTTTGATGCTTCCACTACGTCTGCTGGAACTTGAAGAATTCCAAGTGTTGTCATGCGAACCGCTGGTGGTGTAGCGAAAACAAAAGTCGCGATAACTGCAGGAACATTCCCGAGTCCGAATAATAAAATCGCTGGTATTAAATAAACAAAACTTGGTAATGTTTGCATAAAATCCAAAATTGGTCGAATAATGCTCGCCATCGTTTTATTAGTTGCTGCTAATATCCCAACTGGAATACCAATAATGACTGATATTAAAGTAGAAACGATGACTATCGCTACTGTTTGCATCGCTGCTTCCCACAATCCAACAGACCCTAGGTATAAGCTACCTAACAATGCAAATAACGCGAGTCCTTTGCCCGAAAATTTCCAAGCAATTAATACAAGAATTAATACAAGTAATTCAGGAGGAGCTACAATTAATAAATTGGTTACTCCATCAACAAATGTTCGAAGGTTGTCACTAATGCTATCAAAAAAATCACCTGTAACTGGCAGCAGCCAATCATCTACAAATCGATTTGTCCATTCTTCAATGGGTAATGTGAAATAATTCATGAGGTAGCCACCTCTTCTTTCCCTAAGACTAAGCCGGAAAGAATAGAAACCCGTGATACAATTCCAAGTAATTTTCCGTTCTCAATTACTGCCAGTGGATATTTCGCTTCGACAGCCACACCAAAGAGGTCATTTAAAGGGGTATCTGGAGAAATCTCATGAATATCTTCTATTAATACCGTTTCAATTGCCAGCTCTTTTTTATAAGCATTGATGGCATTATCAATTGTTAGTAATCCTTTGAAGTTGTTTTCTTTGTCTACTACAAAGATACTTGAAGCTCCTGCATCTTCCATCTTTCGAACAGCTGCTAACGCACCACTCTTATCCATCATATGAACTGCTGGTTTTTTCATAACATGAGAAGCCATAAGCACTTTCGAGCGATCGACATCTTTAACAAAGTTCGAAACATATTCATTTGCAGGGTTTTCCAATATTTCATCGGCTGTTCCTACTTGAACAATTTCACCGTTTTTCATAATGGCGATACGGTCTCCTAATTTCAATGCTTCATCCAAATCATGTGTAATGAACAAAATCGTCTTTCCTAATTTGTTCTGTAGATTCAGTAATTCATCTTGCATTTCTTTACGAATTAATGGATCCAGTGCACTAAATGCCTCGTCCATCAATAGAATATCAGAATCATTGGCAAGTGCTCGCGCTAATCCAACACGCTGTTGCATTCCCCCACTCAATTCTTTTGGATAACTTTGTTCGTATCCTTGTAAGCCAACGTCTTCTATCGACTTTTGTGCGCGATTATTACGTTCTTCTTTTTTGACGCCTTGAATTTCAAGACCGTAAGCAACGTTTTGTAAAACCGTGCGATGTGGAAATAATCCAAACTGTTGAAATACCATACCTAGTTTTTTTCGTCTGGTTTCAATTAATTCGTTTTTGCCCATTTCAACGATATTTTGGCCATCAATCAGGACTTCACCTGAAGTCGGCTCAATCAATCTATTTACTAAACGGATTAATGTGGATTTACCGCTTCCTGACAATCCCATAATGACAAAAAACTCGCCGGCTTCTACTGAAAATGAAGCTTTATTAACACCTACCGTCATACCAGTTTCAGCTAAAATATCTTCTTTTTGATCACCGTTCAGAAGTCTTTTTAATCCTTGTTGGGGATTAGAGCCGAAAATTTTTGTTAAGTTATTCACTTCAATCTTATTCATCGACATGCTCCTCATTATTTTGTTATAGATAATCAACGAAAACCGATTTTTTTACCTGCTTGTTTTGGTATCGGCAACTCTTTTTGTTCTATAGTAAGTCTTTGTATTGTCGTAGCTATCGTTTGTGGAAATGGTGCTGGTTTTCCTTGAGCAGAATCCATCCCCATCCACATTTGCTCACTTGTGGCGACTAGCTCACCATCTGAGTTGGACATTGAAAGAAAGGTATGCAACCTTTTTGCATCGCTATCCAACAACCTGACCTCAATCGCTAAGCTGTCATGTTCGTGTACTTCTTTCAAATAACATAAATGTGTTTCAAGAGTAAAGATGGTGTAATTGAGCTGATTCCGAGCATCCTCAGTTAATCCTAAAAAATCGATAAAACGATCTGTTGCTTGGCTGAATACTTTTGCATAGGCTGCATCGTTCATGTGGCCATTGTAATCAACCCAATCACTTTGAACCTTTTCTTCGTATAGAAAAGATGATTCCACCACACAACTCATCTCCTTTCTACATTGTCTTCACAACCGTTAGTTACTTGGCTGCTGTTGTTTCTGGCCAATAAGATTCGACCAAATCCAGTAGTTCGACTAAGAAAGCATTACGTTTGTTTTCTAATTCAGCAATTGTGGTATCATTTGCATGACTTTCACAACCCTTAATCACTTTCTCTTTTAGTTCATCTGTTAGTTCAGGCGCTTCGAGCTTGGTCCAAGGTAGTTTTAATGCGGGGCCAAATTGCTCGAGCATATGACGCATTCCTTTTTCACCGCCAGCAAGATGGAATGTAAGAAATGGACCCATTTGAGCCCAACGGAGACCTGCTCCGTAAACAATAGCAGCGTCTACTTCTTCCGTAGTAGCAACTCCGTCATTTACAAGGTGCAATGCTTCACGCCATAGCGCTTCCATCAACCGATCAGCCAAGTGACCTTCAATTTCTTTTTGGATGATTAATGGTTTCATTCCCACGCTTGCGTAGAAGTTTTTAGCACGATTTACAATATTCGCATCCGTCTTACTGCCTGCTACTAGTTCAACTAGTGGCAAAATATATACTGGGTTAAATGGATGAGCTACAATCAACCGTTCAGGGTGTTTTAATCCTTCTTGTAAAACGCTTGGCATGATTCCTGATGTACTCGATCCAATAATCGCATTCGCTTTCGCATATGTATCAATGCTTGCTAGGACAGATTTTTTCAAGTCTTCTCGTTCAGGTACGTTTTCTTGGATTAAATCAGCATCACAAACGGCTTCTTCAATCGTCGATACAAAAATCAAACGGTTTCGATCGGCACCTACTGCCAATCCGATCTTCTCTAGGGAAGGCCATGCTTGATCTAACGCTTTTTGCGTTCGTTCTTCTGCGCCTTCTGCAGGATCGAATGCAACTACATCAAAACCTTGAGCTAGAAAGCGTGCTATCCAGCCGTTTCCGATTACGCCCGTTCCAACTACGGCGATTTTTTTAAACTCCTGCACATGTTCGTTCATTATTTCCCACCTCCATAAGGGTTTCGCAAGTTAAAGTAAATACGTGCTTCCTGAGGTGTCATTACTTCCACATTTGATGCGTGTAATTTGGTCACAGCTTGATCAACAAGTTGTTCATTACGTGCAAAAACGCCTTTTCCTAAATATAGATTGTCTTCAAGTCCCACACGGACGTTTCCGCCATACTGTGCAGCCATTTCCAAAATCGGCATTTGCATCCGACCAATACCAAATGCTGACCAATGAGCATTTTCTGGAAGACGATTTTTCATATACATCATCGTTTCTTCATCCGCTTCAGCTCCCCAAGGGATACCTAGACAGAATTGGAACATTGGATCGCCATCAATCAAGCCTTCAGCGATCAATTGTTTTGCAAAGCGAATATGTCCCGTATCAAAACACTCTAGTTCAGGCTTTACGCCACTTTCTTGTATCAGTCTTGCTTGTTCACGTAACCATTCAGTTGGACTCATGTAAACCATATTGCCGAAATTGACACTCCCACAATCTAGCGTACACATTTCCGGAAGCAAACTGCCAACCGGTTCGTGTCTCTCTTTAGGCGTTTGCATATCTGTTCCTTCTCCACCAGTTGATGGGTTTGAAAGGTTAGGGATAAAATCCCCTCCCCCTCCTGAAGTAATGTTAATAATTACATCCGTTTCAGATTCACGAATGCGTTCGATAATTTCTTTGTAATGATCTAAATTATGGCTAATGCCACCTGTTTTAGGATCACGCGCATGAACATGTGCAACCGTTGCGCCAGCTTTTGCCGATTCGATTGCTGAATCTGCAATTTCTTTTGGAGTGACAGGAACATATTTGTTCTTGTCAACGGTGGCTCCAGCTCCTGTTACCGCTGCTGTTAGTAAAACTTTTTGTGTCATAGAATCTCTCCTGCTATTTTTAGACATTTGCTTTTTGGAATTCACTTTTTATCCCGTATAAACAAGTAAATTGTTTTTCTACACTTTAAACTGTACCATCCGGACGGTTTTCCTTCAAGGCGAGTTTCGGCATAAATGGCCTGAATATTCAGCTGATACCTCCTTCAGACCAGACCCTCACTGACTTCAGACGATTCCGAAAAAAATAAAAAAGTCGTGCCATTTTATTAAATGGCACGACTTCTATTTACTCATTTATCCAATCTTTCAATTTCAAATAGATTTCTTTTTTCTTATCTTCTCCTAAATGATGGATATCAAAAAGCTCGGATAACCAAATTCCATCTGTCGCCAAACGGATAACCGTTGCTTTTATAGGATCAATTCCATCATCTTCAATTGAAGCCTGCCATTCGTTGTAAAGATCTCGGATTGGATCTAGTAAATCAGAATTCACAGCTTTTGCAGCTAATAAGCCCGCATGCATCTCTTTGTTTGGATAAGGATTATTAAATGTCACATCTGCGTATGAACTAATCCATTTGCCACGTTCTTCTGTGGATTCTTCTACAGAAGCAGCAATTTTATCTCGGTAATTCGCAGCTAAATGATCTACCATTCCTTTAACTAATGCTTCTTTAGATGGAAAATGATAAAGCAATCCACCTTTACTAACTCCTGCTTCAATCGCAACTGCTTCTAATGTCAAATTAAAAATACCACGGTCACTGACGATTTTTGATGCTGCATGAAGAATCTCGATTTTTCTGGTTGCTCTGGCCATATGCATCCCCTTTATTGCTGATTTTCACTTTACTATACTATCCGGACGGTTTTTTATCAAATTCCTTTTGTTTTATACTCTACCTCAAGCTTTGTCTTGCCAATACAGTTACCTATAAATATGATTATACTGTTAAAAAAAGCTGATTCTTTGAAGAATCAGCTTCTCAAGACTAGTACTATTCCAATTTAGAGTTTTTAATAATAGCATCTTTCTCGGAATGCGTTGTTGAGTGTGTAGTTATCGCTAAATCGCACCAAGAAATGATGCCAATCATGCGATTATTTTCGACAATTGGTAGTCGGCGAATTTTGTTTACAGTCATTAATTCAACCGCCTGTTCAACACTTAAATCGGTTGTACCTGTAATGACTTCTTCCGACAAAATTTCCGCAATGGCGGTGTCACTTGGAAGTTGTTCAGCTAACCCTCGGATAACGATATCTCTATCTGTAACAATCCCAATTAAACGACCTTTTTCACAGATGGGAATCGCACCTACATTTATTTCACGCATAATCGAGGCAACTTCCTGAAGCGTTGATTCAGGCATACACGTTTCGACATCTGTTGTCATGATTTCTTCGATTCTCATCCCTTCTGCCTCCCCTAGTTATCTCATACTATACCTTAACCGTTTTAAAGGAGAGCAAACGTCAATTCCTAAAAGAAGAAAAGAGTCAGTTCTAATGAACTGACTCTTTCCTGTTTCAATTAGGAATATTAACCCATTTCCACCTCGGTTATTCCACCAATTGTATAAATTGTTTTGTTCGTTCATTTTGCGGGTTTTCAAAGAAATTTTTTGGATCTGCCGATTCAATAATCGTCCCTTTATCAATCATGATAATGCGATCCGCTACTTCTTTAGCGAATTTCATCTCATGAGTGACGACTACCATTGTCATGCCTTCTTCGGCTAGTTGCTTCATAACTTGAAGCACCTCGCCAACTAATTCTGGATCTAATGCCGAAGTTGGCTCATCAAACAACATAACCTTTGGCTCCATTGCAAGAGACCTTGCAATAGCGACGCGCTGTTTTTGTCCGCCTGATAACTTGCTTGGATAGACATGTGCTTTATCTTCCAAACCTACTTTTTTCAATAATTCCATTCCTAAAGCTTTCGCTTTTTCCTTTTTCATCTTTTTAACGGTAATTGGTGCTTCGATTACATTTTCCAATACCGTCTTATGAGGAAATAAGTTGAAATGTTGGAACACCATGCCGACTTCGGCACGTATGTTTGTCAAATTATCTTTTTTTGGATTTACCGTATGACCATCAATGGTAATTTTCCCTTCATTGATCATCTCAAGAAAGTTAAAGCATCTGAGAAGCGTACTTTTACCGGAGCCACTGACTCCAACTAGCACAACCACTTCTTGGGGCTTAACATGAAGGTCTACGCCTTTCAGCACCTCGAGGTCACCAAAGGATTTATGAATGTTTTCTCCAATAATCATGTTAGTTCCTCCTTAGGCTTTATCAACATCGAGTTTATTTTCGTACCAACGCAATAGATACGTAAAGATCATTACGAGTACCAAGTAATACAGTGCAACAACTAAGAATGATTCAAAAGGTTGGAAAGACTGCGCTGCTTCACGGTTCGCGAGTGCAAAAATTTCCGATACCCCGATAATATAAACTAGTGATGAATCTTTTAACGTAATGATGAACTGGTTGCCAAGTGGTGGAATCGAGCGACGCAACGCTTGGGGAAAGACGATACGTTGCATCGTTTGTTTCCGGTTCATACCAAGCGACATACTCGCTTCACGTTGACCAGGGTCAACGCCTTGAATAGCGCCACGGAAAATCTCCGCAATATACGCCCCGTTATGAATACCTAAAGCTATTGCACCTGCCCAAAAATTGTCCATTGTATAAATTTCTACAATCCCAAAATACAGGAACATAATTTGAACGATTAGCGGTGTCCCGCGGATCACTGTGATATACAGGTTTGCAATTCCTTGTAGAATTTTTGATCCTGAAATTTTCATCAAAGCGAAAACTAAACCAATTATTGTACCTAAAATAACACCAATTGCAGTCAATTGAAGCGTGACAACGCTAGCCCTTAGGAATCCTGGATAGGTCCGCATGAATACTTCATAGACTGTTGAAAATAACTCTAACATACACACCATTCCTCCCTATCCTAATTGATTACTTGAGGATTTCGACTCCTTCAAGATCTACATCAAGGAGGTTACGACCAAACCATTTATTCGAAATTTCGTCATATGTGCCGTTTTCGATGATTGCAGCTAATGCCTCGTTCACTGCAGCTAATAGTTCTTCGTCATCTTTGTTAATAGCAACAGCTGCTTGTTCAATCCATAATGGATCGCCGACCATTTCAATTTCAAGTCCAGCTTTTTCTGCTTCAAAACCTACTACATCAGCCGTAATAACTGCGTCTAGACGGCCTTCAATTGCTAAATCCTGCAATGCAACAACGTCACTATTGTAGTACTGAATATCGTCTGTGTATTTTTGTGCTGCCGTATCATATGTGCTTTGGCCAACAACGCCAATTTTTGCGCCTTCAAGATCCGCTTCAGATGTGATTTCTGTGTTTCCAGCTCTTGTGAAAATGACACCACCTGAGTAATAGTATGGATCAGAAAATGAAATCTGTTTTTCGCGCTCTTCTGTAATGGCCATTGACCCAATAATTGCATCAAAACGGTTAGTCGTTAGACCTTGAATAATCGTTTCCCAAGGTGTTGTGACCGGATTTGGTTCAAGACCCATTTCTTCTGAAAGTGCGTTACTAATGTCAATATCAAAGCCCGTTAAGTCGCCACCTTCTGTAAAGTTAAATGGTTTGTAAAGACCACTTGAAGCAGTAGTGAATTTGCCTTCTTCAACCAAGTTCAAATCACTGCTTCCGCCTTCTGTGTTTGATCCTTCTTCCGAACTAGATGAGTCATCTCCTCCACAAGCTGCTAATAACATTCCTGCAGAAAAAATTACGCTTAAAAATGATAATTTCTTTTTCATTTCGCTCTCCCCTTTTCGTTTATAATTGACCAAATCGCCAAGGCGTTTCGGAAATTCCCAGTAAATCGAGTGTTATTAAATAAAGAGATTTCGATCTTTATAGACCGCTTCTACTTTTGCCAAACTTCCAGTTACTTTTGCATGTTCTTTGACGTATACAAATCGCATAATCGAAGTTAACAGCGCATGCACAGAAGTATACGAATCAATATTCAAATTCGAGTTCACAGATACTGTTAAATTGTAATCTGCATAAGCAAGTGCTGGTGATTCTTCCGAATCTGTCAAAACAATAACTTCAGCCCCCTGCGCTTTAACACTTTTCAGCGTATCAATAGCTAATCTGGTATATCTAGGAAACACAAAAGTGATAATCAGATCCCCTTTTTCTACTTTGGAAAGTTGCGTATAATATTCTCCAGTTGAAGGATACATTGTTTCCGTATGACCCAGCACAAGATTTAACCAGTTGGCGAACCAGTGAGCAATGCCATAATCAAAGAAATTTCCGGTTACATAAATCTGATTTGCTTGACTGATTTTGTCGACGACTTCAAGAAGTTTTTCTTCGTTTATCGATTTTTTCAGTTTCACGATGCTCAGAATATCCGCATCCAATAAATTCTCTAAAAAAGATTGATCAGCAACAGGTTCTGGAGTTTTTTGCTCTGCTTTTTCCAATCGTTCTTCAGCTAACTTTCGCTGTATAACTTGTTGAAACTCTGCATACCCTTTGTACCCAAGTTTTTGTGTCCACCGAATTACTGTCGATTCACTGACATTAACCCGCTTGCCGACTTCTAGAGCAGAAGAGAAAGCTAAAAAAATGGGTTCTTTAAAAAATAAGTCGCCGATCTTTTTCTGTCCTGCACTAAATTCCGGATAGGAACTAGACACACTCCGCAGTAAATCCTGCATATTTAACGCCTCCACTTGAAGAACACACTCATTTACTCTTTAAAGTATACCTTCATGCAGGAAACCCTGCAATAGTTTACTGAAAATTCATTAACGATTGTTTTATCAGATAACTGAAAAATCAGCCTTAAACCCTGTCCTGACAGCGCTGAAAACAAGAATTGTAAAAATATAAAAAGTTTAATTTTTTTCTTTAATCTAAATAAATAGTCTTCTCGGATCAAAATTATTTGAGGAATAGATAAGAAAATGAGGAACTTCAGTGAAAAAATTTAGTATCCAGCTTGCCGAATATGTACGATAGAAAAATACCCACAAAATACCATTCCCTTTTTTATACAGTTCAAACGCAAAATTCTCACTCCGTTATACTCAACCACTTATTTTCATATTTCAGATGGACTCCTGTATAATATTTATATAAGTCATTTTATTAAGGGGCTGTTGTTGTGTGGGAAGATCGGATATTTAAACTATTTATTTTTTGGTATATTTGCGGATTTATACTTCTTGGATTTGACCTCTTGCCTTCGTGGCTGGAATGGGCAAATGCATTCTTTTTGATTTTGGCTGGTACTCTTGGGTTTTTGTATTTCCTTAACCGCTTTGGGTTAATTAGTGGATCTATACTAGGGGTTTTTATCTTCTTCTCTACTTTTATAGTAGAGTGGGCAGGTTCAGATAGCGGATTTTTGTTCGGCTCTTATGATTACACAGAACGTTTTGCACCAAATATATTTGGTGTGCCTATCGCCATTGGATTTGCTTGGTTAATGGTTATGGCTACCACACATGTGGTGGCACGTTGGGCAGTTCCTTCTGGCGGTTTTTTGTACTCCGTAGCAGGAGCAATTGGCGCTGTTATTATAGATTTGATTATTGACCCCGTAGCCTATCAAGTCAAACAATATTGGATTTGGGAAGATACTGGTCTTTATTATGATATTCCTTGGACTAACTTTTTTGGTTGGTTTGTAGTAGCTTTTATTCTTCACACCGCAATCGACTTACTAATGAAAAAGAAATCTCTGGTTATCACTGCCGAAAAACCTGAAAAACGGATGGTTCTTTTATATGTATTGATGATTGCTATGTTTGTTATGCTCGGATCTATCGGTGGTTTATTGTTTGCCGCTTTCTTGACTACCGGATTAACCATTTTGATCGTTTTAGTCGCATGGAAGAGGCGACCCGTATGATTAAAGCTAAAAAATCTACTTTATTTGAAATGTGCTTTAATCTGTATTTAACACCACTTATTCGATTCTCTTTTTCTCGTTTACTTGGACAAGGAGTAAACGTAATTCCCGAAAAGCCGGTATTGTTTATCGCCAATCATAGCTCTTGGTGGGACGGGCTCGTGTTCTTCTATTTAAATCGCACGATTTGGCATCACGATATTCATATGATGATGCACGAAGAAGGCCTTAAAAAGCATTCTTATTTCCGCTATCTTGGAGCATTTTCCATTAATCGTCAAAAACCAAAAGAAATACTGACTTCACTTCAATATGCTGAATCTTTATTAAAACAAGGAAAATCGGTTGTTCTTTTTCCTCAAGGAGATGAATTCCATCTCGAAAAGAGACCTCTTGCATTCCAATCAGGTGTCGCGTATTTGATGGAGAAGTGTCCAGAAGTGCCTGTAATACCGATTAGCTTCTACTATTCTTTCGGACACCAACAAAAACCCGACCTTTGGATTCGCCAGCACGCTGCGGTTTCGAACAAAGAAATTGCGCATATGACACGAAAAGAAAAAACCTTGTATCTTCAGCAACTTTGCACACAACAACTCGACCTTTTAAAAAGCACAGTTATTAGCGAAAACAGCAAAGCGTTTCAGTCTCTCGGAAAAAGGAGAAGTTGATCATGATTCTTTATATCGGAATCCACGTATTTTTTTTAGTCTGGATTATTATCAATCGCCTGTTTCTGCCTTCCTTGCCAAAAAACCCAAAAATTACCACTGAACCGTTAGTTTCTGTCTTGGTCCCTATGCGAAACGAAGAACGAAATGTCGCTACGTTAATAAAATCATTAAAGAACTCTACCTATCGTCATTCAGAATTTATCATTTTAAACGATCAATCAACTGATGGCACACAACAGATCCTTACTCAAGAAACTGCAGGAGATTCCCGCTTCAAAATTATCATGGGCAAAGAACTTCCCAAAGGGTGGATAGGCAAGGTTCATGCTTGCCATCAATTACAGCAAGAAGCTTCGGGAGATTATTTATTATTTGTAGATGCTGACGTTCGCTTCCGCCCAAAAGCAATCGACCAATCACTCGCGTTGCTTCAACGAAAAAAAGCGCAATTGTTAACCGGATTCCCGGCTTTTGATGTGTCGCCTTTTCTCAGTAAACTTCTCGTTCCGATGTTGCATTTTTTAGTACTATTTCATCTACCTATTTTTCTAGCGAATCACACCAAATTTAAAGCAGCTACTGCTGCTAATGGGATGTGGATGATGTTTGAATCTGCTAGTTACCGGAAGATGGGTGGACATGCAACAGTATATAATTCATTAGTTGAAGATGTGCATATCGCCCGGAAAATAAAAGAGCATGACTATAAGGTCGTACTGGCAAACATCACAATGTCTGTGAAATGCCGAATGTACGATACTAACGCAGAAGTGTGGGAAGGGTTTTTGAAAAATAGTTACGCCGGGATTGGTCGCTCCCCTCTTATGGCTTTGTTGCTTATTCTTTTCTACTCTATTTTCTACATCCTTCCGCCTTTTCTAGCAATCTACGGGATAGTCAGTGGATTGTATATGTGGATGGTTCCATATGCACTGACAGTAGCCCAGCGCTGGTACATTGATATGGTAACCAACCAACGCTGGTACTTGGCATTTCTCATTCCATTGCAAGCTTTAGCAATGCTTGCCGTACTGACACAATCCATGCGCAAATCCTTTAAAAAACAAGCTTATTCATGGAAAGGAAGGCATTATTCATGAAAAAAATTGTCATCATTGGCGGCGGATTAGGTGGACTGGCTTCGGCTGTGACGCTTGCCCATGCAGGGTTTGACGTAGAACTATTTGAAAAAAATGACCACTTCGGCGGAAAACTGATGCCTGTTCAACTTGGAAATCATCATTTTGATTTTGGTCCAAATACCATTACAATGCCGGAAGTTTTCACTAAAATCATTTCTCAAACTGGAGAAAATCCACAAGACTATTTAGACTTTATCCCTTTAAAAGCGCATACACGCAATCACTTTCCCGACGGCAGTATCTTTGACTTTACAAATAATCAGCAGCATATGATTTCTCAGCTTCAAACAATTGATTCTCAAGCGGCAGTGAATTACCCCACTTTCATAAACGAAATTAGCCGTTTGTATAAACTATCCGAACGTTATTTCTTCCCAGTAACTTTTCAATCTTGGCGCGATTACTTGTCACCATCTCTCGGTTTCGCACTTTTTCAAGTGCGGCCTGCAGAATCTATGCATCATTTTTTCCAGCGTTATTTCACAAACCCTTTTTTGGTTCAAGCATTTGATCGGTACGCGACATACATCGGCTCATCCCCTTATCAGGCACCCGCTACGTTTTCTATGATTGCCTATTTAGAGTTGGTCGATGGTGTTTACTATACAAAAGGTGGAAACACAAAAATCGCTGAAGCTTTTGCTGCTGTGGCAAAAAAAGCCGGAGCTCAATTGCATCTGAATACAGCAGTTACTAGAATTATTACAGAAAAGGGCAAAGCGATAGGTATCGAACTCCAAGACGGGACATCTATTGCAGCTGACAAAGTAATTTTAAATGGAGATTTGTTATCGGTTTTTCCAGATTTAGTCGAAGAAAAAGCCCGCCCTTCTTTATCGGATAAAAAAATAGCAGCTTTTGAACCTTCTATATCAGCGTTTGTAATAACTGCTGGCTTAACGAAAAAACTCGGAGCGCTAAAACATCACAACGTTTTTTTCTCATCGGATTATCAAAAAGAATTTAACGAGTTATTCGAGACATCTACATATAGCGATGAACCAACAGTTTACATCAGCAATTCATCCTATACAGACCCAGCCATCTCACCCGATGGTGACAATTTGTTTATTTTGGTTAATGCTCCGGCGTTGACTAAAGAAGGACATCTTCAAATTGAGCCTGAGTCATATAAAGAACGGATTTACGACTTTCTGTTAAGTTACGATATTGATATTCGAAGTCATTTAGCAGAAGAAAAAATTTTCACACCTGCTTTTATTCGCGAGAAATTTGGTTCATTCCGTGGCGCTTTGTATGGTCCGTCATCGAACCGAAAAAAAGACGCTTTTTTACGCCCCCCAAACGCAAGCCGTGATATTCAAAACCTTTACTTTGTCGGTGGCAGTACGCATCCTGGTGGTGGATCGCCAATGGTTGTTTTAAGCGGCTGGAATGTAGCGAAAAAAATTATCGAACAAGCAAAAAAAACATCCTTCTCAAAATAATTTTATAGCAAAAAACACTTAAACACGGATGGAACCCATGTTTAAGTGTTTTTGTTATTTATCATCACGTAAGGATTCAACTTCTTCTCTTTTCTATTCAAACCACGCTTTCATTTCTTCCGATGTTAATTTACTCATATTGTTCATCGCATCCAGCTCTCCCGTTCACAGACAAGCTAATATGGCTTGTTTGGATTCATCGGGCACAAAGTGTTTTTCACGGAACACGTTGTATTCTTTTGAGCGTATAGTCACTAAAATCTCACGGTAAACAAGCGCTGCTCCTTTGACAGGTACCCGTGAAGATAGTGGGTATTCATGAATGGTTTCAAAAGCTTTTTTATAATGACATTCGGCTTTGTCAGCCAAATCCTCCCAAACCGCGATAAATTGAGGACTAACAATTCCGGCACGTAGTTCGTCTTCATGCAACTCGTATTTCTCCATAATTTCTTCCGGTAAATAGATTCTTCCCATTTCCAAGTCTTCACCGATATCACGAAGAATATTGGTAATTTGCATCGCATAACCAAGCGAAATAGCACCTTCTTTTAAAATGGCTGTTTTCCCTGGAGCTAAAATTGGCAATAACATTAAGCCAACTGTACTGGCTACATAATAACTATAGTTCAGCAGCTCTTCCATTGTACGGTAGCGATTAATGGTTAAGTCCATTTCCTGTCCGGTGATCAAGCCTGAAAATGCCTCGATATCCATTTCGTAATTGTCAAATACATCTGCAAGTGCTACCCACATTGGATTTTCATCATCATAGATGCCTGTCAAAAAACGTTGAAAATCTTGTTTAAATTGCGCCAGCTCTTCAGTTGAGTTTTTCCCTTCATCGACAATATCGTCTACTGTTCGACAGAAAGCATATACAGCCCAAACTGCTTTTCTTTTTTCTTTCGGCAATAATGAAAAAGCTTTATAAAAACTTTTCGAATGCATAGCAATGACTTTTTCACAGGAGGTATAAGAATCTTTTAAATTCATTATGCATTGCTCCTTTCCTTTGCAAAATCGCCTTGGATTTGTTCAGCTAGCAACTTTGCGCCTTGCATCACAATCGGAATGCCTCCCCCTGGATGTACTGAGGCACCTACTGCATACAAGCGATCTGTTTTAAATGGTTTGACTTGGGGACGGAAAACACCTGATTGGAACAAGGTCGGACCGATTCCAAAACTGCCTCCTTTAAATAAACCAAAAGCTTCTGCTTCAGAAGGCGTACGAACTTCCATCCATTCAACAGCTTCACGGAAATCTGGGAAAGCTAAACTTTCCATACGATCGATAATTCTATCGACCCATGCTTTATCATTTGCCCAATCGATATCTGTTCCTGAAGGTACGGGAACTAATACATACAGTACACCTTTGCCTTCTGGCGCTAGTGAATCATCTATTTTCGATGGATGGAACGTGTAGATTGCAGGGTTTTCGGTCTTCTGTTTTTTTACAAACACATCATCCATGTGGTCAACGTAATTATCACCAATGAAAAATTGGTGAACATTTCCTTCTTCATATACTTTATTTAATCCGAAATATAATAATACGCATCCAGAAGATGCTGTGTAACTTTTCTTTTTCTGTTCAGGCAACACTTTTTCAATGCCAGGAAAATCACCGTTATAAACAACCGCATCGAACGCTTCAAAGCCCGCTGCTGTTTCAACACCGATAGCTTTTTGATTTTCTGTCACGATTTGTTTAACCGCACTGTTTGTTTTGATCGTTACGTTTTTGCGTGATTGAAGCGCTTTTTCTAACACAGGAATAAGGCTGCCATATCCGCCTTTCAAATAATATACGCCGTGTTCATGTTCACTAAAAGGAACAAGAGCATACATGGCTGGAGCACGGAAAGGATCCCCACCGATATACAAAGACTGTAAGGAGTAAGCTAACTGCAGTCTTTCGTCGCGGAAATAATTCGACATGAGTTTGTTCACAGATTGTTGAGGTTTTAACTTCATCAATTTTTTTATATTACCTGCTGTGAAAAAATCGGCTTTATTAACAAATGAGTGCTCTAAAAATGAAGACTTACCGATTTTAAACCGCTCGCGTCCTTCTGAAATAAAGCGAAGAAACCCTTCTTTCTCACTTGGAAAAACGTTTTCGATTTCCTCTAACTGACGATCAATGTCCGGATATTTTGTATAGACAACTCCGTCTGGAAATCGAATAGAGTAAAGTGGGTCACATAATAACAATTCGGTATCCTCTGCTGGAATTCCTGCTTGTTGGAGAAGGTCTTGAAGCATTTCGGGTAACAAGACAATAGTAGGACCTTGATCAATCTTAAAGCCATCCCGCTCAACAAAGGTTAAACGACCACCCAACTTTTCCTCTTTTTCAAAAATAGTGACGTCAAAGCCCATATTGGATAAATACAAAGCGCCCATCAGACCGCCAACGCCGCCACCAATCATCGCGATTTTCATGCAAATCCCTCCATTGCAGGAAGTGGTAAAATAGGAATGCCTTTTTTGCCACGCTGCTCCAGAATACCGTTAGTTGTAATACGTGCCGACTCCAAAATTGTTGGCAAGCCACTTCCTGGATGCGTGCCACCACCAACTAACCAGCAATTCTCTAGTTCTTCGAATTTGTTGTGGGGACGGAATACCATCATTTGAGTTAATTGATGTCCCAAATTGAAAGTCGCCCCTTGATAAACTGAATAATCTTCCTGCCAGCCCATAGGTGTCAACATTTTTTCAACTTCTATATGATCCCGAAGGTTTTTAAATTCCGACTTTTCTTCTATGGTGTCTAGCACCAATTCACGGAACGCCTGTTGTTCATTTTCCCATCCGATGTCACTAAAGTTATTTGGAACTGGTGCTAAAATATATAATGCCGATTTCCCTTCTGGTGCTAATGTCGGATCTGTAACACTAGCATTTTGCACATAAATTGAAGGGTCTGCAGAGAGGATACGCGATTTCGTCATTTCTTCCACATTCTTCTTATAGTCTTTAGCAAATATAATCGTATGGTGAGAAAGATCGTATTTTTTATCGAGACCTAAATAGAGCATAAATGTAGAGCACGAATATTTTTTCTTCGCCAACTTCTCAGGTGTGTATTTTTTTAATATTCCCGGTTCGACCAAATTGTTCATAACATGTGCAAAGTCACCGTTAATAATGACTTGGTCTGCTCTTTCGCGCTTGCCATTTTCAAGGTCTACTCCTTTGACTTTACGGTTTTCAATCCATAGTTTTTTAACGCCTGTGCTTGTATGAATTTTGCCGCCTAACTCTTCTACTACTTTCGCCATTGCTTGCGATAATTGATTTACCCCGCCAATAGGGTGATAAATGCCATAAGCGTGCTCCATATAAGAAAGGATTGAAAATGCGCCCGGGCATTCCCACGGAGACATCCCTAAATACTTGGATTGGAAAGCAAAAGCCATTTTCAATCGTTCATCTTTAAAATAACGAGACAAGACATCATATAAAGTTTTGTTTATCTCAAGTTCCGGCAAAGCTTTTAAGACTTTAGGATGAACCATATCAAAATAGCTATCCATCTTCGATTGCAACATTGGCGACAAGGCTTCCAATTTCTTGCCCGTTTCTTTCATGAAGCGTTCATAACCGTCTCCATCGCCTTTGAATTTTTCATTGATTTGTTTTTTCATTTCTTGGCTATTCCGAGTCATCACCAAATTTTCATCTTCAAAAACTAATTCATACATCGGATCTAGTTCAATAGCGTTCATGTAATCTTTTAACTTGCGACCTGTTACTTCAAACAACTCTTCAACTAAATGCAACATGCTCAAAAAAGTGGGACCAGTATCAAACGTAAACTCACCAAGGCGTAGCTCTGCATTTCGGCCACCTATCCATGGCTGTTTCTCATAGACATCTACTTGATATCCTCTACTTGCCAACAACATAGCTGCGGCCAATCCACCTGGGCCTGCGCCTATCACGATCATTCTCTCTGACATAACAGATGCCTCCATTTCAACTCTTCGGTAAAACTCTACAATAGTTATACAAATATTATACCGCTCGATTTTAAAAAAGACTATTTATTTGAATTTACCCTCTTTTGATCTTTTTTATGTCTTTCTTCCTGTTTAGGGATGAATGTTTACAGAATGCTCAATGATAACTCCAACAAATTTATATATTTAATCTATTTCTTATCAAAAAATGTTAATCCATAAAAAAATCCAGCTCACAAAATGAGCTGGATTTAGATTAGTTTAATATTTTTATTTTTACGTTCTTTCGTCCCCATCGAAGCGCATTGCTTTGAGTTGGGATGAAAACATCAATTTTATTTCCTTTGATTGCACTTCCTGTATCGCCAGCAACAGCGTAGCCATAACCTTCTACATGAACTTTCGATCCTAATGGAATAACTCTAGGATCCACTGCAATAACTTTAAGTCCTGGATTTTTCTTTAAGTTAATCCCTGTTTTCGTAATACCAGAACATCCTTTGCAGTATGCCGTATAGGCAGTCGCACTAACTGTGAATTCTTTTGCTACCGACCCATTTGTTGAACGAGAAGGAGTTGTTTTTTTAGAAACTGTTGTTGCTGTTTTATTTAACTTAAGTTTTTGGTTTGGATAAATCGTACTCGACTTTAAGCCATTCC
Organism: Planococcus halocryophilus; assembly: GCF_001687585.2. Taxonomy (GTDB): domain Bacteria; phylum Bacillota; class Bacilli; order Bacillales_A; family Planococcaceae; genus Planococcus; species Planococcus halocryophilus. Next base: position 3,041,595 of record NZ_CP016537.2, read on the forward strand.
ACGCCTTTAAGTTACTAACTGACACTTTTTGTGATTTCGAAATTTTATATAGTGTATCTCCACGTTTCACTGTATATACTGTTGAACTTCCACTCTTAGAAGCAGTAGCTTTTTTAGAAACTGTTTTTACTGTAGCTTTTTTCAATTTGAGTTTTTGATTTGGATAAATCGTATTAGACTTTAAACCGTTCCAAGCTTTTAAGTTACTGACTGATACATTTGTCATTTTCGAAATTTTATATAGTGAATCTCCACTCTTTACTATGTATGCATTTGATGCTGCTGAACTTTCAATCGAAGTGCTTAGGAATAAAATCAGTGCAAAACTTAAGACCATCAATAGTTTTTTCAATCCGCTATCCCCTTTGCTTTTTCTTAGTACAACCAAAATAGCACGGAAATATTACAGACGCGTAACAATTAGAGTCAAGTTTCATTACAAAATGACTTCTTTTTGTGACATAAGTATTGTTGATCCTTATTTTCACACCTAAATAATGGGTTTTAAAAAGACTATTAGACCATTTCATATGGTACGCACGAAATTTATTCCCTAGGAAATAAAAAACACGCACTCTTAAAGAGTACGTGTTTCCGGATTATTTGTTTGCTTTATGAACTTTCAATATCTTGCCTTTTATCGTCTTATCCTTCATCGCTTTTAGCACCATAGGACCTTTACCATTCAAAATATCAATATATGTTACCGTATCTTGAATTTTGATGATCCCGATATCTTCAGCTGTCACTCCCGGAATGCTTGTTAACGTTCCGACAAAGTCAAAAGCACGCAATTTCTTTTTCTTCCCACCATTAAAATATAGTTTCAAAATATCTTTATTGACTTGCTCGTTTTTGTTTTTCTTTAATTTCGGACGACTTTCCAGCTTTTCTGTAAATGCAAGCATTGCTGCATCTACCTCATGAACTGAAGGTGCTGTTCTACGCGGAATTTCAAATCCGATATAATCTTCAATTTCAGCTAAAAATTTGTCTTCGTTTGGCGTTACAAACGAAATTGCTTTCCCTGTTTTTCCAGCACGTCCCGTACGACCTGAACGGTGCACATAACTTTCTTTCTCCATCGGCAAGTCATAATTTATGACATGCGTAATGCTGTCGATATCAATTCCACGAGCTGCGACGTCTGTCGCTACTAAATAACGGAATTCTCCACGCTTAAATTCATTCATAACGGCAGTACGGTCTTCTTGCAACATACCACCATGCAATTTATCACATGTGTAATAATGTTTTTCTAATTGTTCCATCACAAAATCTACATTGTCTTTTGTCCGGCAGAAAATAATGCAGCTGTCTGGATTTTCAACAATTGTCACATCACGTAACAACGAGAACTTCTTTTGTTCCGCTACAACAAATAACGAATGATCAATTTGATCTGTCAAAGTTGCTGTAGATGCAATTTCGATATGCTGAGGATCGATCATGTATTTTTTCTGTAACTTCTCTACATTTTCAGGCAATGTTGCTGAAAAAAGCATCGTTGTACGCTGTTTTGGTAATTTGTTAATAATCGATTCTACTTGTTCAACAAATCCCATATTCAACATTTCATCCGCTTCATCAAGAACAAGGTACTCAATTCGTTCTAAGTTTAATGTGCCGCGTTCGATATGATCTAACACACGACCTGGAGTTCCAACCACAACATGGCATTTCTGCTTGAGTTCTGCTTGCTGATATGCAAAAGGTTGCTTGCCATAGACTGCTGCTGCTTTAATGCGTTTAAAACGCCCAATATTTGTTACGTCTTCTTTTACTTGATCTGCTAGTTCGCGTGTTGGCGTCAAAATCAATGCTTGCGGTTTATTTTCTTCCCAGTCAACTAACTCACAAATTGGAATGCCAAATGCAGCTGTTTTCCCGCTCCCGGTTTGAGACTTTACCGTTAGGTCAGTTTTAGAAAGTGCAACAGGAATAACTTTTTCCTGCACTTCTGTTGGTTCTGTATAGCCAAGACTATCAAGTGCTTTTACGATCAGCTCACTAATGTTGTATTCGTTAAATTTTTTGTTACTCATAATTATTCTCCATCTCCGTTCAAAAATTTCAGGTTCTTTTATTATCGCACGGATTAGAAAATTCTGCAGTTAAACGATTATTAAGTTATATTTGGCTTTTGTGCACCATACTTGTCATTGATCCATTAAGCTTACGGAAACTTTTACGTCTAATGACTGACTACCCCCTCGGTACACACCTTGAACCGGGCTCACATCATTGTAATCGCGCCCAACGCCAATGCGTATATGATTTTCCAATGCCTCCACATTGTTTGTTGGATCTAAACCAACCCAACCAATACCCGGAACCATCACTTCTACCCACGCATGACTCGCGGCATCACCAACAAGCGCAGAGTTTTCCCCTACATACAAATATCCGCTAACATAACGTGCAGGAATATGTTTACTTCTCAAAATACCAAGCATTACGTGTGTAATATCTTGGCATACGCCTTTTTTGAGAGTAAATGATTCTTCTGCTTTTGTATGGACAGTAGTCGAATCTCCATCATAAGAAAAATGTTCATGAATATATTCCATTACATCAATTGCATATTGCACCGGGTTCTTCATCGTTCCAAGTTCCCGATCAATTTGACTCATTTGCTCAGGGGTTAAATATGTGTAAGCTGTGTTACTTAAAAAGGCCAAATAATGCTCTCCGAATAATTGCGAATGAAAAATAGCGTTCATTTCGGGCGAATAATCTATTCTGTGGATAAATGGACTTTTTTGAATACTGACAATAGAGCTTGTCTTAACTTCTAAGTGCTGATGATGCTCAGCAATGAAAAAGGTTTCTACATGGTTGCCCCAAATATCGATATGTTCTTTCGTCAAAGAAGCAGGTGTTATGTCTGCGCGATAAGAGAGGAGACGCTGACACTCATCTGTTCGTGGCTTTAAGCGAATTGAGTTCATACTTTGATCCACAATGGTGTCGTATTTGAATATATTCGTATGTTCAATCTTATATTTCATAGTAGTTATTCCTTTCGCGCCCATGCTCTGTGATTGGCTAGATTCTGCCAATTTCGTCTCGGAATCGCTTAAATAATAGGTTTTCGAAAAAATGTGACCGACTTCATTGCAACCGTTTTGGAAATCATTTAGAAATCCCATAATTTCATCCGAGTTCAACTCATCCATACTGACTTCTTTAAACTCTTTTTGCAATTGATCTAGTTTTGCATAAAGCTCCCATGAATAATGCGAAATCTTACCACCTTCCAATTCGTCAACTGCCTGTCGTACATGTGCGAGACAATAGCGAATCGATCGTGGAAAATTGGTATTGGCAATTAGAAACGACAATACTTTTTTGGGTTTCATTTGGGGTGGATTCATTTTTAAATAGGCGTTATAACTATTGGTCATACGTAAAGCGGCCAGCCAATAATAATAGTCTTCAGACTGCGTTTGAAACGAACGCTCTAATGTTCGCTCGCAAACTACATTTAAGATACGCGCTGTTTTTTCAGCACGTTCTAACCATTTGCCAATTTTAATAATCTGATAAGGTACGCCTCGAGGCATTGAAGATTCGACAATGCCTTGTGTAATCAATGAGGTTAATTTAACCTGCTCTAGAAAGTTCCGTATTTCTTTGACTGTACAGCTTTGTTGATCCATTTCCTGTAATGTTAAATAACAGCGATTCCATGCTTCCCAATAATCATCCGGAATATGGTCTCTACTAATTCGTGCATTTTCTCGAACGACTTTCACGCAGCTTGCGACTGAGTTGAAATTACTTTCTTCCATCGCTAAATAATAAACAAGTTGGTCTTCTTGATAGCTTGGCATAGATTGTATTTGCTCCATAGTTTCTGTCGAAGCACAAATCTCATAGACTAACTTCCAATCACTGCCTCTAGCCAACTCTTCATCAGAGGCTTCAATCATCTGCAGTAATTGCACGTCTAGTATACGAGCATTATTCTCTGCCCTTTCTACATTTCTCGACATCCAATACAAAGAATTTGCTACACGACTAAGCATCAAGTGTCCCCCTCTTCTTCTTTATTTTTGAACACCCACGTATCCTTTCCACCGCCACCTTGTGAAGAATTGACGACAAGCGACCCTTCTTTTAACGCAACTCGGGAAAGTCCGCCTGGCATAACATGTGTATCTTCGCCTCTCACCACAAAAACTCGCAAATCAACATGGCATGGATAAAACTCTTCCCCTTGATATGCAGGAGCACGAGATAATTTAATAGTCGGCTGAGCAATGTATTGGTGAGGCGTTTCAATGATTTTTTTGCGGAATATTTCGATCAGTTCTTCAGATGCGTGTGGTCCTACAAGCATATCGTAGCCTCCCGATGCACCCACATTTTTCACTACCAATTCGTTTAAGTGATCCAGCACCCATTCCCGCTCCTCTGGATTGTCCAATAGGTAGGTTTTCACATTATCGATGATTGGTTCTTCTCCCAAATAATAGCGAATCATGTCTGGAACGTACGCATAAATGGCTTTGTCGTCAGCTACTCCGTTGCCGATACCATTTAAAATGGCTACATTTCCTTTTCGATAAGCCATCAAAAGTCCAGGAACACCTAAGGTAGACTCAGCCAGGAATGCTTCAGGATCTAAATAATCATCATCAATTCGTCGATAAATGATATCTACACGTTTTAACCCTCTCATAGATTTCATATAGACAATATTTTTTTTGACGATCAAGTCACGTCCTTCTACTAAATCGATTCCCATCTGCTGAGCTAAAAACACATGGTCATAATAAGCAGAGTTATACATCCCTGGTGTTAACAATACTGCAAAAGCCTTGTCTTTTCTCGATTCTGGGGCATGATCTAGTATCGCTTGATGCAAATGCGACAGCTGGTGTTCGAGGGTATGAACAGACTGGCTAGCGAAAAATTCGGGGTACACTTGGCGCATAACATATCGATTTTGATACACGTATGACAAGCCTGAAGGATTCCGTAAATTATCTTCAAGCACATGATATTTTCCCTCTTCATCACGAATCAAATCAATTCCAGCTAAAAAAATATGATTTTTGAGCGGGATGTCTATCCCTTTCACTTGCTCATCGTAATAATAAGGGTTTTCCTCAACTAGTCGTCTCGGCACAATTCCATCCTGAAGAATGCGTTTTTCATTGTATACATCTTCTAAAAATTGGTTGAGTGCTTCTGCACGTTGAATCATCCCTTTTTCAATAATGTCCCAGTCTTCAGAAGGAATGATAATCGGAACAAAATCAAAAGGCATTGTTCTTTCAGTGCCTACGTTATTGTTGTAAACCGTGAACGTAATACCTTGCCTTAAAAAAGACAATTGAGCGGTCTCATGCTTTTCTCTGAGTTCATCTTTTGAAAACCTTTGTAGTACTTCAAAAAATTTTCGGTAATGCGATTTCGGCTTTCCATGCGGCGTAAACATTTCATCAAAAAATGCTCCAGTTGAATAAGTTTTGAACAAAACGGTGACCCCCTTCAATACATAGAATATTCAGACATAAAATGAGTAAGAAAAAGCTATGCCGTTTCTGCAAACGCGCATAGCTTATCTTACTTCTATTATAACAAAATCATTTTCCAAATGTTGAATCTTCTGAAGATGACTGATTTTTTTTCAAAGATTCGCTATATTTGGTGCTTCCGCCATAAACTCCACCCGTTGGCTTATTCGGGTCTGCAGAAATTTCACCAGTATCACCTTTAGAACTGTCTGCTGTCTTAGTAGTCGATTCTTGAAATTCTTTATTGGCTTTATCCAATATCTCTTTTTCTTTATTCATCATTTCTTGCTGAGCATCTATTGCTGTTTTTACTTTTTCTACAGCTTTGTTGACCGTCGGCTTTACTTTATCAACCATGCCACCAGACTGTTCATTAAACCGATCGAGCCCTTTTTTAATATTTGCTTTTATGTCTTCTTTACTGGTTTGAGTAGTGCCGCCTGTCATCGTTTTTTGTTGAGTCATTGCTGCACCAATTACTGCACCGAGACCGATTAATACGAGCTTACCGAATATCCCACCTGATGAATTTCTGGCCATATGAATCTCTCCTTTTCGTAAGTATTATGTATAAAGTATTGACTATTTTTTTTATTTTCAAACATTTCATTGAAAACAAAAGACACCTCAATATATCATCGGTGTCTCGCCTGATTTGTTATAAATCCAATTTTCCTTCTTCTTTTAAAACCTGCTCAAAAGCTTTAACAACTTCCTCGTCATATTGAATCCCGATTAAGCTGTTAATTTCGGCCATTGCATATTCAGCAGAAAAGGCACCGCGGTAAGCCCGATCTTCTGTCATCGCATCGAATGTATCGCAAACCCCAATAATTTTAGCTTCTATCAAAATTTCATCACCCTTTAGTCCGAACGGATAACCTCTTCCGTTCACACGCTCATGATGCTGTTCAATGATGTCTGCAATATCTGCATAAGGTGTTTCACGAATCATTGCAGCCCCTTCGCCTGGATGAGTTTTCATCAAATCAAATTCTTCGTTTGTAAGTTTTCCCGGTTTTCTCAAAATTTCTTCTGGAATATTGATCTTCCCTATATCGTGCAATATAGAGGCTAATAACAAGCCCTCTGTTTGTTCTTTTCTTAGTTTCATTTTAGATGCTGTCTTTACTGCATAATGAGCTACTCGAGAACTGTGTTTGTGTGTATAGCGATCTTTTTTTTCGACAGCTTTCCCTATTTTGCGCAACTCTTTAATGACATCGCTCATATAATGAAAAGTAGGCGCTGTTGAAATCGATAAAAAAGTGACATCTGTTTTGGCTGTAAAATACACTTCTTGATCTAAGTTTTTTGCCGAAAAACAATCATGTGCTTTAAGTACACGTTTATCGTTATCTATCTCTACTTCCATTTGTCCCTCTAGAACATAGTAAAATTCTTGGACAGTATCGTTCTCTCCTGGAAAAAGAATAATTAGTGTATCTTTCAAAAAGGCTTGTTTCATCAGTTCAATTCCTTCACCACGACCAAGTAAACTAAGCGTCGTACTTCCGTTATTAACTTGTTCAAGAAACCCATTCTCTAATATTTCCAAGCCTTTCATAAATCCACTTCCTCATATATAAAAAATAAAAGCATAGAATGATCTATGCTTTTATTTTACACTTTTATTAATTTTTTAGGAAATAATTTTTACCAACCAACGCCCACCATTGGATCAATTTTTGCTTCGCGATCAGCAAATTTCACCGTGATCCATACTACTTCAACTGTCACTCCAGCAATTCTAGCCTTTTCTACTTCTTTTTTCGTAATGCTTTGTGTTTTCATATCTAAATTCTTAATTTCCTCAGTAATTTTGCTATCATATTTCTCCCATAAAGCTACTTTTTGCGCTTCACCTTGAGTAGCTTTTAGTTCTTCAAGATAGTTTTTGTACATTTCGTTAGTCTTAACTTGGACTTTGTCAATTTCCGTATAAATTTTCACATTTGCTTTTTCGATACTTTCGATGATTGCAGCAATTTCAGCTGTCATTTCTTTTGAAGTATCATATTCAACTGGTGGTACATTGATTTCTGCAAGTACGGTTGTGCCCATGCCCATTGTCATAATCACAGAAAATAGCGCGATGATTAAACCTTTTTTAAACATATTTATTCCTCCTAGTTTCTATTTTGTTAGAGAGTATAAAATTTCAGTGTATTTACACGTAAAATAATGTATATTATCATCATTATTTTACTATAAATCCCAACTCTTCACTCATATAGTATATACAATCTACTGAATTTGCACAACGACTTATTATCTATGTTGCTAAAAATATCTCTTACACCAAAAAAACTGCGACAACTTCGTATTCGAGTTTGTCGCAGCTTGAAAGATCGATTATTTATTTATGGTAAGACAGTAGTACCCATCAAGAAACGGTCGCATTCACGTGCGGCTTCACGACCTTCGTTTATCGCCCAAACGATTAAACTTTGACCACGACGCACATCGCCCGCTGCAAAAATACCCTCTACACTCGTATTGTATTTGCCATACTCTGCTTTCGCTCTTGAATTCGGCTCTGTCTCAATTTCCAATTGTTGAAGTAGATCTTGTTCAGGCCCACTAAATCCAATGGCGATTAACACTAAGTCAGCTTTCCAGACTTTTTCAGTACCTGGAATTTCTTCACGAATTCGATTACCTTGTTCGTCAATTTTCAACTTCACGTTGACTGTATGCACTTCTTTCAATTCACCCTGTTCATTGCCAACAAACTTCTTAGTCATAACAGCATAAGCTCGTGGATCTTCTCCGAAAGTTGCAGCTGCTTCTTTATGACCATATTCGATGCGGTGAACTTTTGGATACTGCGGCCACGGATTGCCTTTTTCGTCACGAATTGCACCTTTTTTGTCATAGACATCAAATTGTACAAGACTCTTACACTCATGACGCATTGATGTCGCTAAACAATCTGTACCTGTATCTCCGCCTCCGATAACGATGACGTTTTTATCTTTTGCGGAAATATAATTGCCATCCTCCAAGTTTGAATCTAGTAAACTTTTTGTACTAGCATGCAAAAAGTCCATCGCAAAGTGTACACCCTTTAAGTCGCGGCCTTCTACATCAATATTCCGGTGCACAGTCGATCCTGTACACATGACTACCGCATCGAAGTCTGCTTTTAGTTTTGAAGAAGGATAGTTCTTCCCTACTTCTACACTTGTAATGAATGTGATGCCTTCTTGCTTAAGAATATTCACTCGTCTTGTTACCATATCATATGGTAGTTTCATTTCTGGAATTCCGTATGTTAACAAACCTCCAACACGGTCACTTTTCTCAAAGACCGTTACTAGATGACCTGCTTTGTTTAACTGAGCTGCTGCAGCAAGACCTGCTGGCCCCGAACCGATGACCGCAACTTTTTTGCCAGTCCGTTTTTCAGGTGGCTCTGGCACTACCCAACCTTCTGCAAATCCACGTTCAATGATAGAACGCTCTACTGTACGGATTGCTACAGGTGGTTCGTTAATGCCTAATACACAGGCGCCTTCACAAGGTGCTGGACATGCCACTCCGGTAAACTCTGGGAAATTGTTTTTCAGATGCTCTCGGTGCAATGCTTCTTTCCATTGGTCACGATAGACAAGATCATTCCATTCCGGAATGAGATGGTTTACAGGGCATCCTGTTGTTACATTATCCAGTTCCATTCCCGTATGACAAGTTGGCACTCCACAATCCATACAACGTGCACCTTGCTTTGCAACTTCTTCATTCGATAAAGGGATGGTGTAATCGTTCCAGTCTTTTGTCCGTTCAGCCGGTTGGCGCTCTTTGACCGTTTGCCTGTCGTATTCCATAAATCCTGTTGGTTTCCCCATAGTTTCCCTCCTATACACAATTGCTCGTTTTAAAAATCATTGGGTTAAATCATTTTGAGTGGCAACAGACTTATTTCCCCGCTCCAGCCATTTTACTTTCTTCAAATGCTGCCATTTCAGCTTCGTCTCTTGTCATTCCACCGCTTTGTAACTTATCAATTCGTTCATTGATTTGAAGATAAGCTTTCGGAATAACACGTACAAATTTAGCGGAATAAATATCCCAATTTGCTAATAAGCGCGTTCCGTTACGACTGCTTGTATAATGCACATGTTTCGTGATCATTTCACGTAATTCTTCGATTTCCGCTGGTTCGGCAAGCGGCTGTAAATGAACCATCTCTGCGTTGCAACGTTTGCTAAATGTACCTTCTTCATCAAGGACATATGCAACGCCTCCAGACATCCCTGCCGCAAAGTTTTTCCCGGTTTGACCAAGAATTGCAACTCGACCGCCTGTCATATATTCGCAGCCATGATCCCCGACACCTTCGACAACAATGTTTGCTCCACTGTTTCTGACCGCAAAGCGCTCTCCTGCTACACCATAAATATAAGCTTCACCGGCAGATGCTCCGTAAAACGAAACATTCCCGATAATGATATTTTTCTCAGGAAGGAACGTTGAATCTAGCGCTGGATACACCAGTATTTTACCTCCCGACAACCCTTTTCCAACAAAGTCATTGGCATCTCCGATTAAATTCATCGTCATTCCTTTTGGAATAAATGCTCCGAAACTTTGTCCGGCTGACCCTTGGAAATTCAAGTTGATGGTATCTTCTGGCAATCCTTCTGCACCGTAACGCTTAGAAATTGCACTACCAACAATGGTTCCTGTTGCTCTATGAATATTACGAATTGCCGTGGCCACTTCGACACGTTCACCTGTTTCGATGGCTTTTTTACAACGCGGCAATAGTTCTTGATAATCTAAAGTTTTTTCTAATTCGTGATTTTGTTTAATCGTGGCATAGCGACCTACTTTTTCTGGCAAGTCTGGCTGGTACAACAGAGCCGTTAAGTCGATGCCGCCCGCTTTCCAATGGTCGATCGCCTGATTTGCTTCGATCACATCTGTTCGACCAATCATTTCATTAATTGTACGGAAACCGAGTTCTGCCATTAGTTCTCGCGCTTCTCGTGCGATAAAGCGCATAAAGTTAACCACATGCTCTGGATCTCCACCGTATTTTTCACGTAGCTCTGGATTTTGAGTTGCAATGCCTACAGGACAGGTGTCCAAATGACAAACGCGCATCATGACGCAACCCAATACCACAAGAGGTGCTGTTGAGAATCCAAATTCTTCAGCTCCAAGTAGAGCCGCTGTTACGACATCGCGACCAGTCATCATTTTACCGTCTGTTTCGACAACAATTCGATCACGCAGACCATTTAACAAAAGCGTTTGATGCGTTTCTGCCAAACCGATTTCCCAAGGCAGACCGGTATGCTTCAAGCTTGTTTTTGGCGCCGCTCCAGTTCCTCCGTCATAACCACTAATTAATACAACATCTGCACGACCTTTTGCAACACCCGCTGCAATGGTTCCGACACCGACAGCCGATACTAATTTAACGCTAATACGAGCAGTAGGATTGGCATTTTTCAAGTTAAAAATCAATTCCGCTAAATCTTCAATTGAATAAATATCGTGATGCGGTGGTGGTGAAATCAGTTCTACACCTGGAGTAGAACCACGAACTTCTGCAATCCACGGGTAAACTTTCTTCCCTGGTAAATGTCCGCCTTCTCCTGGTTTAGCTCCTTGCGCTACTTTAATTTGAATTTCATCAGCATTCACTAAATAATGGCTGGTGACACCAAAACGACCAGAAGCGACTTGTTTAATCGCGCTACGACGGTTATCTCCGTTTTCATCAGGGATAAAACGAGAAGTTTCTTCTCCGCCCTCTCCTGAATTACTTCGTCCACCAATGCGGTTCATCGCTACAGCAAGAGCTTCGTGTGCTTCTTTACTAATAGAACCATATGACATGGCCCCTGTTTTAAAGCGCGCACAAATTTCTTCAACCGTTTCGACTTCGTCAATCGGTACTGGTGTTCGTTCCTTAAAGGACATTAAGCCACGCAACGATTGAAGATTTGCTTTTTCATCGGTTAGCAAATTTGTATACTTTTTAAAGACGTCATAGTTATTCGTACGACATGCGTGTTGCAAAGTATGAATTGTTTTCGGGTTGTATTGATGATTTTCTCCATTTTCACGGTATTGGAATTCATCACCCGATTCTAGCGCTTGATCGTCTCCTTGAGCTACAGGATAAGCTGCAGCATGTCTCATGAGCACTTCTTGCGCAATGATATCAAGACCAATTCCGCCCAAACGTGAAGAAGTACGAGTAAAGTATTTATTGATTACATCCATATGGATGCCGACAGCTTCAAAAATTTGAGCACCACGATAACTTTGAATCGTTGAAATACCCATTTTGGACAATACTTTGATAATGCCATCTGTAACAGCTTTGACGTAAGTAGTTTCTGCTTCTTCAAAGCTAACATTTGGAATATCGCCTATCTCGATTAGGTTTTCAATTGTACCAAAAGCTAAGTAAGGGTTAATGCCTTCTGCACCGTATCCAAGAAGAGCAGCAAAATGATGCACTTCACGAGGTTCTGCAGATTCAAGCAATATACTCATTTGAATACGTGTTTCTTGGCGAATCAAATAATGATGCAAACCTGACACTGCTAAAAGTGCAGGAATTGCTGCATACTCTTCATTTACGCCACGATCGGATAAAATAAGCAGTTTGGCACCCTCTTTAATGGCTTGATCTGCTTCCGCAAAGACTGCGTCTAATCTTTTTTCCATCGCTGCTGTGCCTTCATTTTTTTTGAATAAAATCGAAATTGTAACAGGCTTAAAAGCCGGGAGGTCTTGCTGACGTAATTTTTCAAGTTCTGCATTTGTTAAAATTGGTGTTTCTAATCGAATATGACGAGCACTTTCCGGAGTTGGTTGAACTAAGTTAGCTTCGGCACCAATAGTGGTCCGCGCAGCTGTAATAATATGTTCACGAATCGCATCAATCGGCGGATTCGTTACTTGGGCAAATAATTGTTTGAAATAATTGTAAAGAAGCTGTGGCTTTTTCGATAAAACAGCTAATGGCGAATCATATCCCATTGAACCGACAGGATCTTTTCCTTCAGTCGCTAGCGGTTTAATGATTTTTTGAACTTCTTCCATTGTATAACCAAAAGCCAATTGCCTTTTGATCAAAGGTTCTGCATCAGTAGATTCCGCTGGCATTACCGGTTCTGGGAGATCCTCCATATCAAACATATTTTTATCGATGAAATCTTTATAAGGCATTTCTCCCGCTATTTGAAGTTTGATTTCTTCATCCGGAATGATTTTGCCTTCTTCTAAGTCAACTAACAGCATTTTCCCCGGACGCAAGCGGTCTTTGTAAATAATATCATCCGCAAAAATATCCAATGCACCGACTTCTGAACCCATAACGATCATGCCGCTTTTCGTCACGTAATAACGGGCAGGACGTAAACCATTGCGGTCAAGACAAGCTGCTATTTGCTTACCATCAGTAAAGACGAGAGCAGCAGGACCGTCCCACGGTTCCATTAAAGTACTATGATATTCATAGAAATCTCTTTTCTCTTTTTTAATCGTTGGATCATTCACCCATGGTTCTGGTACCATCATCATTGCAGTATGCGCCAGAGATCTTCCAGATAAATGCAAAAATTCAAAGCAGTTATCGAACATTGAAGAGTCACTGCCTGTCTCATCAATAACAGGTAAGACTTTTTGAAGATCTTGTTCATTGAATGCAGGCGACTCACAAAGCACTTGGCGAGCGCGCATCCAATTGACGTTGCCTCTTAAGGTATTAAATTCTCCATTGTGGATTGAGTAGCGGTTCGGATGTGAACGCTGCCAGCTTGGGAAGGTATTCGTACTAAAGCGAGAGTGGACTAGAGCCAACGCTGATTTGAATTCAGGGTGGTTGAGGTCTATATAAAATGAATCTAATTGTTCCGGGATAAGCATGCCTTTGTAAACAATCGTGCCTGCTGAAAGGCTACTAAAATAAACGTCTTTAAAATCTTCTTTTCCGAGCATAGCCTGTTCTACTCGCTTACGAATGATATAAAGTCGTCGCTCAAGGTCGATTCGGTTTTCTAAACCTTGTGCAGCACCGATAAATACTTGTCGGATAACTGGCTTGGTTTTTGATGCCACTTTACCAACAAATGAATCATTAACCGGTACCGGACGCCATCCAAGACAAATTTGTCCTTCTTCTTGGATAATTTGATGAATCATTTCTTTTGTTTTCATGCGTAAATCATAGTCTTGCGGCATAAAGAGCATACCGATGCCGTACTTTCCTTCTTCAGGCAAGGTAATTCCTTCTTTTTCACATTGCTTAAGGAAAAAGCGATGTGGAATTTGAGTCAAAATTCCAGCGCCATCTCCAGTACTCGTATCTGAGGATTGTCCGCCACGGTGTTCTAGGTTACACAGTATATTAATCGCATTCTGTACGATTGCGTGTGATTTTTCCCCATTGATATTGGCGATCATCCCTATTCCGCACGCCTCATGCTCTTGATCTGGATGATAAAGTCCTTGTGGGATTGGATACTCTTTTTTACTCAATCAAACCGCCTCCTTCACAACACTCATGTGTCATAATATTTTGATAGTATATCATAAGTCTGAATATATATACAATTCCCCTAAGTAAAAAAATATTAATAATAGTCCTGAATCCCCATCAAACCAATGAAAACGCTTCCAATTCCCGATTACTAAACAAAATATCCCTATAATAAAACCATGCATGTTTATACAAGTCAGACAATTTGAAAATTAAAAAACCCCATTTCATATGGGGTTTTTTTGCTTATATTTATTCATTTTTTATCGCATTAAAAGAATGGATTGCCACTAGGAATGCTTCTCCGTATTTTTCGAGTTTATTGGCACCTACGCCGTTCACTTCTAAAAATTCAGCTGCGCTTTTCGGTTTTCTTGCGACCATATCTTGTAATGTTTTATCAGAAAAAATGACAAAAGGAGGAACACCGGCTTCCTCCGCCAATTTTTTACGGATAACACGCAATTCTTCGAATAAAGGATCGTTTGTAGCAATCTGTTTTGTTATTACTGCACCTTTTCTTAGTACTTTCCGCTTACCTAACAAAACATCTCTTCCACCATCGGGAACGTAAATCGTTGGAAAAGACCCTTGTTCGACAGCTAACAATTCTTGAGAAATCATAAATTCGATTAAATTTGAAACTTCTTTTGAATTTTGGTGTTTTAAAATTCCATAAGTCGAGAGTTTATCAAAACCAAAATCCAGTACTTTTTTATTGCGCGATCCTGTTAGCACTTGAGCTGTCATTACTTTCCCAAACTTTTGTCCCATGCGAATCACACATGACAACACCATTTGAACATCTTTCGTGACATCAAGACTTTCACGGTCATCTAAGCAATTTCCACAATGTCCACAAGGTTCCGCCGCCGTATCTCCAAAATAATGGATGATAAATTGCTGCAAGCAATTTTCGGTATGACAGTAGTCCACCATCCCCTGCAATTTCATTAGTTCTCCAGGAATTCGACTAGGATCTTGCGCTTGATCGATTAAAAATCGTTGTGTTTGGACATCTTGTGACGCATACAGCACAATACATTCACTTGGCAAACCATCTCGTCCTGCACGTCCTGCTTCTTGATAGTAGCTTTCCATATTTTTGGGTAACTGATAATGAATAACGAACCGAATATTCGATTTATCGATACCCATTCCAAAGGCATTTGTCGCAACCATGACTGTCACTTCGTCATTCAGAAAACGTTCTTGGCCGCTTTTTCTTTCATTGTCTGACATTCCTGCATGATACTTGGCCGCTTTGATGCCTTTTTTTATTAGCATCTCGTAAACCGAGTCTACGGTTTTGCGCGTAGCAGCGTAAATAATACCTGCTTCTTTATCGTTTTTTGCCACATATTCTTTTACAAATCGCTCACGGTCTTGTCCTCGTACAACCGAAAAGGTTAAGTTTGCTCGTTCAAAACCTGTCATTACAGTATGTTGTTCTTCGATATTTAAAATTCGACAAATATCCTCACGAACTTGAGGCGTAGCGGTCGCAGTCAATGCTAACACCGTCGGATTATTTGGAAACAATTCCGTCATCCGGCTGATCAAACGATAACTCGGGCGGAAGTCATGACCCCACTGCGAAATACAGTGAGCTTCATCGACAGCAATCAACGGGACATGAACTCCTTGCAATTCATTCAGGAACATTTCTGAATCCAATCGTTCAGGGGCAATGTAAAGCAATTTAATCGCTCCGCGTTGAACATCCATTAGCGTCTCTCGGACTTCATCAAAATCGAGAGAGCTATTTATATAAGCAGCCGGAATACCCGCTGCTAAAAGTGCATCCACTTGGTCTTTCATTAATGAAATTAAAGGCGACACAACTATTGTGGTCCCTTCCATAACAAGCGCTGGAATTTGGTAGCACATTGACTTACCTCCGCCTGTCGGCATGACACAAATCGAATTATGTCCTTCAAAAACTTGCGTAATGGCTTGCTCCTGGCCGACCCGAAATGACTCATAGCCAAAATGGGACTGCAGTAATTTTTTTGCGCTTTCCAACAAAATAGAACACTCCTAATACTCGTATCGTATGAGTTAGCTTACCACATTTCCGCATCTTTTTCTGTGGCAGAATCTCGAGATGAGCTTCTGTGTAGAGGCAAAAAAATCGCCCTTCAAGTTTGCACTTTAAGGACGATTCTTATATTCTTATTTATTTCAAAAAATATCCTACTCTTCAGGAGTTACCTTATAAGGATTCCTAACTTCAGATTTAATCCCTTCATCTTCAAATTTCCATATTCCACCGCTGCGCTTCTTCTTCTTTCATTTTTTTTTCTGTTTCATTTGGAAAGACGGTACGGAATTTATGCGTATCGAGTGGAATAACTTCAACCATCTTGTCAATCATTTCGGCAGGATCATATTGATTTTCTAGAGCTTGATCCGCCTCTGCCATGTCCTCTTTGCGCGTAAAGTGAATAGCTTCGTCGTACCACTTCCATTTCGCCTCTGCGCTACGATCATTAAAACCTGTCGCAAAAGCACCTGGATTAATCGTAGCTACTTGTACACCATGATCTTTCAATTCCTTTTGCATCGTAGCCGCAATTCCTTCAATTGCATGTTTGGTCGCGGTATAAGGGCCTACGTAAGGTGTCGCCGTAATGCCAGCCATCGAAGACATGAAAACAATTTTCCCTTTTCCTTTATCCACAAATTTCCGCGCAGCAATTTGTGCAGTCTCTAAAGTGCTGAAGACATTAACTTCAAACAACTCCCTGAAATTCGACATCGGCACTTCTGCAAGGGGTCCACCTTCGTTAACTGCAGCGTTGGCTACGAAAACATCAAAATCATATTCAAGCATTTGTGCTAAATCTTGAGGGTTTTTAATATCCATTTTAAAAACTTCTAACTCTAACCCTTTTGAGGCTGCTTCCTCGCGTAAGGCTGTCACTTGTGGAGCTGTTTCAACTGGCGCAATTACTTTATGTCCTTTTTCTGCAAGACCAAAAGCAGTTCCTTTTGCTAAACCACTTCCAGCTCCTGTAATAAATATTGTCTTATGCATCAAATCCATCCTTTCTGAGTTTGTTATACTATATCTAATGTTTTCCCAGAAGAAGAGGAACTAAACAAGAAGCGTGAATGATATAAAAACCCCGCTCTTTTAAAAGAGCGGGGTTTTTATATCGGCCTTTTGACAATTAAGATGTTGCTGTGCCATAAGTACCCATACGGCGTTTAACTTGAATAAATGATGCAGCCTCAGCAATCTCAGTTTGGTTTAGTGGCTGGTCATCTAGCATTAAATTGTAGTCATTTAAGAAACTAGTATTTTGAAGATCTACATTGATAGTCCGTTCGTCGCGATCTAACAAACTGTCGACCGAAATCTCAAAATAATCAGCAAGTCTTTCAAGATGTACTACAGAGACTTGTTTTTTCCCACTTTCATAAGCCCAAACCGTACTTTTTGCAAAGCCGATTGCTTCTGCCAATTCTTCAGTAGATAGTCCTTTAGCTTCTCTTAAGTCCTTGATTCGTTTACTTAATTGTTTCATTGTATACTCCTGCTCCCTAAATAATATTCTAACTATTTTAAATATACTGCACTTTGAGTTTTTTCGCAATATATTTATGGTTATTATTTAAAAAAATTGTGAATAATTAGTGAACAACAACTAAAAATTACTAAAAATGGTAATTAAATAGGGTTTATTATTTACTTTTTTTAACATAAAAAGAGTTATTTCAAATAACAGGTAAATAGACACTATAACTTAAAAATGACTTTTCAATACTCGAGATAAATTTTTTTCTTAGGTTTAATCCTCTTCTGATTACATCAGATCAATAACCAACAATAGATTAGTTTCTTCTATATAAAGGAACGAGAAAGGCCAATACAATCTGGTAAGATAATTAATCACTATTAAAGTTTACTATATTAATTTAGTGTTCGGAATTTAATAACTATTTTAAAAAAACAATATCTTATTTGTAATGAGACTAATTACACGACAAAAGAAGCCTTTAGTATTGATTTTAATATTTATTTTGATTTTTTTAACTAAAAAAAGTATTATGTTAGAATAAACAAAATGGAGGTTTGAATGATGTCTGAAAAGTATTCTCGACAAGAGATTGTTAAAAGCGTTCCTCAAAAAGGCTTTTTTGGTCATCCAAAAGGGTTGTTCACATTATTCTTCACTGAGTTCTGGGAACGGTTCTCTTATTATGGGATGAGAGCCATTCTAGTTTTCTATATGTATTACGAAATGTCCGAAGGTGGACTTGGTCTTGATCAAACGACTGCATTATCCATTATGTCTATTTATGGATCACTCGTTTACATGTCTGGAATTATCGGTGGTTGGTTAGCTGACAGGATATTCGGTACTTCTAAAGCCATATTTTACGGTGGGATACTTATTATGCTTGGGCATATTGCTCTAGCTATACCCGGAAATCTTGCTTTATTCTTTGTTTCAATGGTCTTAATTGTACTGGGTACCGGTTTATTAAAACCAAACGTATCGAGTGTGGTCGGCGAGATTTATGAAGAAAATGATGACCGACGCGATGCAGGGTTTAGTATTTTCTATATGGGGATCAACATGGGTGGTTTCTTAGCGCCATTAATTGTTGGTACTGTCGGAATGAAAATCAGCTTCCACTTAGGTTTTAGTATTGCCGCTGTCGGGATGTTCCTTGGTCTAGTAATATTTGTTCTTACGAAGAAAAAAAATCTTGGCTTAGCAGGAACTGTTGTGCCAAACCCGTTATTGCCTTCAGAACGCAAGGCAACGATTCGAGCGTTCACTATCGGCGCATTAGTCATTGCGGCAGCAATTGCTATCGGGATTCCAACAGGTCTATTGACGTTCAATAGTTTCGTCGGAATTGTCGGGGTTTTTGGTATTTTAATTCCTGTTTTGTATTTCACTGTTATGTATCGCAGCAAAAAGACAACAGAAGTGGAACGCTCACATTTGTTGGCTTATATTCCTTTATTTATCGCGTCAGTTATGTTCTGGGCGATTCAAGAACAAGGTTCAACAATTCTTGCTGCATACGCAGATACTCGCACAGATCTTGAATTTGCAGGAATCACCATCTCGCCTGCTTGGTTCCAATCGTTAAATCCATTATTCATCATAATGTTAGCGCCAGTCTTTGCTTGGATGTGGGTTAAACTTGGAAGCAAACAACCATCTATTCCGCAAAAGTTCTCTCTCGGATTACTATTTGCCGGTTTGTCTTTCTTAGTTATTTTATTACCAGCTTATTTTGGTGGACCATCAGCATTGGTTAATCCACTTTGGCTTGTTCTTAGTTATTTCATCGTTGTATTAGGTGAACTTTGCCTATCTCCAGTTGGGTTATCAGCAACAACTAAATTGGCACCCGCTGCTTTCTCAGCTCAAACAATGAGTTTATGGTTCCTTTCTAACGCTGCTGCTCAAGCCATCAACGCGCAGTTGGTTAAGTTCTACACAGTTGAAAACGAAATGATGTATTTCGGAATCATCGGTGGTGTTTCAATCGTTCTAAGTATCGCGTTGTTTGCCTTTGCACCACGCATTCAAAGCTTCATGAAAGGCGTTCGCTAATATTTAAAAAAGCGAACATAAAAACCCCGACAGTCAAAACTGTCGGGGTTTTTATAGTTATTCGAAAAATTTTCTCATTTCATTTCGCTTCAGACGGACCCGTTCCGCTCCATTCAAGGATGTGATCATTTATTAATTGTTCCAGGAGACCACGACTCATTAAAAGTTTCTTCTATAATATTAACCATTCGCTATAATCATTCCCATTTGACGTGCAAAGGCGATTGCTTGGTCGGTCGATACGGTGCATCCTTGAAGTTTGTCTATTGATACTTGGATGCTTTCAAACGTATTGGTGCTAAGGTCGATTCCGTTAAGACTCGTTTGTGTAAAGTTAATGTCATTCATATCGCACAACCGGAATTCGCTGCTCTTTAGTTCCATTTCATAAAAGTCTGCAAACCGCATAGAAGAAGAGACAAAGCTTACGGCATTACATAAGGTAAAACCAAATGTAGCATAATTTAAAATACATTCTTCAAAAAGTGTATGGCGAATTCCTGCTTCTGCAAAATTAGCCCCCATCAATTTGGAGTTGCGAAATTCCGTTCGATGAAAAACTGCGCGACTCATGTCCATATTTGATAAATCGCAATTCAAAAAAATCACATCGACAAACTCCGAACGTGGCCAACTGGTTTCAAGAAAAGTGACATTTTCAAATACAACTCTGTCGATATGCAGTGCTTCTTCTGTATTCAAATCAATAGTTTCTTGTGAAATTCGGCAATTGCTTATGTACTGATCATCCAATGCTTCAACAAAAGAGCGCGTCTCTAACTCTTTTGGGAGCAGCGGTGTTAATCTTTTCGTTTTCTTCATGACTTCCCCTCCTTCTACATACAAAAAAAGACTACCTCTACGACGAAGCAGTCTTTTATTGTGGTGTATTTATTTTTTCACTAATTCTTTCCCTAAACATTCATCAATGATTTCAGGCAATTCGATTCGATCTTCGGTTACTTCAACTTGATATATTTTATTGTCATGCATGAATTTAAAGATTCCGTTATCAAAATCGGTACCGATTTCTTTAAAGAAAATCCCTTCAAGCTGACAATTTTTCGATTGTGTAAAGTTGACCTTGTAACTATCGCCATCTTTCATCAAGTAACAGCGTACACCTTTTTCAAACTCGTCACCTTCAACGCCTTTAACTGTGCGCGCTACAGAAACAACATGCAAGTCGACAAACGGAATTTCACGAAGTAACAAGTTCAAGAATGAACCTTTTGTGATTTCTTCCCATCTACTTCTTGCCGTCTGTCCCATGACAATTTGCGTGATGTTACAATCATGCGCAACATCCCCGATGACTTTTGCAGTCGGGCGTTTTTCATTATCACGAACAATAAATTCCTCAGCATCATATTCTTCAGCAAGTTCTCTCCATCTTTCAATATAAGAGACTTTTTCAGCATCAAACTCATCAACAGATCTTGAATCTACCGTTAAAATATACAACGGACAATCCAGCATAGTAGCAAGCTTATTACCCCGATTGATTAAACGTTCACCATTCGGTCCGTAAAAAACACATACCAAAATACTTTCATCCATTCGTCCTCTGATTTTTTTCATCTATGTTCACCTCACTGAAAATATAATCTATACATTGACATTCAAAACTATGAAATTATACTTCTTCCAATAGAGGAAATCAAGTGTTTCAGGCTTATTTTGGAATTTTTATCCACTTCTGACTTAACAGCTTATCCGTTGCGACTAGCTGACAAATGAAAATCAGACTGATTTCCTGTATAATTTAGATTGATTGCTTTACGAACCCTTACTATAGTACAAGATGGGACAAGCGTAAACCTTTTGTCCTCATTATATACCCGCTTCATCACTTTTACATTCAAAATTACTTAACTAGTCTAATACAGGAGGTTTTGCTGTGTATCTATTGATCTTGGCCATTCTAATCCCTTTTTTCTTTACTGCCCTTATCCCGCTTATACATAACCGAGTTGGATCAATTCACCTTGGCTGGCTCGTACTGTTTGTTCCGCTTGTTTTGTTTAGTATTTTCACAGCCCAAATCCCCGCTATTTCTAATAGTGATACATTGATGCAAACTGTTCATTGGATTCCTTCACTAGGCATTAACTTTACCGTTTACCTGGATGGTCTCAGTTTAATCATGGCTTTACTAATCACAGGTATGGGAGCTCTTGTCGTTCTCTACTCTATCTACTATTTGTCACCATCCGATTCTTTCCCACATTTTTACGCCTACCTCCTGCTCTTTATGGGTGCAATGCTGGGGGTTGTCTTATCTGATAACCTCCTTGTATTGTATGTCTTTTGGGAACTAACTAGTATTTCTTCTTTCCTATTAATTGCTTTTTGGTACCATCGGAAAAATTCACGTTACGGGGCACAGAAATCATTATTGATTACAGTGTTCGGTGGATTTGGCATGCTCGCTGGGTTCTTAATGTTGCACTCAATGACTGGAACTTTTAGCATCCGGGAAATTATTGCTACGATTGCCCAATATACAGATCATGCACTTTTTTATCCGGCAATGTTCTTAATACTGCTTGGTGCATTTACTAAATCGGCACAATTCCCTTTTCATATATGGCTACCTGATGCAATGGAAGCACCGACACCTGTCAGTGCTTACTTACACTCAGCCACAATGGTTAAAGCCGGTATTTATCTAGTTGCCCGCTTTACTCCAATTTTTGCTGGCAATGCCGCTTGGTTTTGGACAGTTACACTTGTCGGACTTGTCACCTTATTCTGGGGAGCGTATTGCGCTGTCCGACAAACCGATTTAAAAGCGCTGCTAGCTTATTCAACAATTAGCCAATTGGGCTTAATTATGAGCTTGTTCGGTCTTGGTTCAGCGGCTTTGCACTTTGGTGATGGTGAGCAAGGGGCATTATACGGTTTAGCTATTTTCGCTGCCTTATTCCATATGGTCAATCACTCCACATTTAAAGGTGCCCTTTTCATGGTAGTTGGAATTGTCGATCACCAAGTCGGAACACGCGACATACGGCGATTGGGAGGGTTAATGGCCGCTCTGCCAATTACCTTCACCTTTGCTGTGATTGGTAGCTTTTCAATGGCTGGACTACCATTTTTAAATGGCTTCTTAAGTAAAGAAATGTTTTTCACAGCTTCAGTTAATGCGGCAGGACTTCCTGTATTTGGCGCACCAACATGGGGGTTAGCAATTCCCATTATTGCTTGGATCGCTTCGGTATTCACTTTTGTGTACTGTATGATTTTCGTATTCCGCACCTTTTTTGGGACACCTCAATTGAAAAAGGCCGATAGAAAACCGGTTGAACCAACGTTAGGTATGTTGGTTTCTCCAGCTATACTTTGCGTATTCATTATTGGCTTGTTTTTTGCGCCAAACTTGTTGGGCGACTATTTATTGAGACCTGCATTGAACGGCATACTCCCAGGAATTTCTGGTGCTACTCCCCATATTTCTGCATGGCACGGTTTTAATACAGAATTATTTATGACCTTAGGTATTGTCGTTATCGGAACAGTTCTTTTCCTTACTTTACGCAGTTGGATTAAAATCATCCGCCTTCAACCAGCAGGATGGACTTTCACCGCTGTTTACAACTCATTTCTGAAGAATTTGAAAAAAGCATCTAACTGGATTACTACGCATTATATGACAGGCCACTTACCTTCTTATTTTGCTTATATCTTTATGTTCTTTATCTTAATAGCTGGAGGTACGCTTATTTTTACAGGAGCGCTATCCATTGATTTGACTTCTGACTCGCCTATTAGTGTTTATGAAGGTTTACTTACAGCAGTGATGGCGATTGCGGCAATTAGCATCCTGTTCGCTAAGTCACACCTTTCCGCAATTTTATTGAATGGGGTTTTAGGCTTTTCAATCGCTATTTTCTTTGTTCTCTTCCGTGCACCAGATTTGGCACTTACACAGCTTGTTATCGAAACCGTTACAACTGTATTGTTTCTGTTATGCTTTCTTTTTTTACCGGAATGGACGGCGGAAGACTCGTCAAAACGAACAAAACTTCGAAATGCCCTGATTGCAATCGGTGCTGGGGTGACCATCACGTTAATCGGCTTGACCGTCAATAGCGGAAAGTTATTCGACAGCATTTCAGGTTATTTTGAAAATTCCTATGAACTTACGGGTGGAGACAATATTGTCAATGCGATTTTGGGAGACTTCCGAGCTTTTGATACGATGCTTGAATCTCTTGTGTTGTTTATTGCCGGTCTCGGAGTCTATACATTAATTCGCCTAAAGCTCGGAAAGGGGTCCGGAAAAGATGAACATCAATGATGTGATATTAAAAACGGTATCAAAAGCTGTTGTTCTGATCATTTTAACATTCGGCATTTATTTGTTTTTTTCCGGACATAATCAACCAGGTGGCGGATTCATCGGCGGTTTAGTTATTGCGTCTGCTTTTGTATTGATGTTCTTATCCTACGATTCCGAAACCGTCAGTGAGGCATTGCCTATCGATTTCAAAAAACTTTCTGGGCTTGGCGTATTACTCGCCATGACGAGCGGAATAGCGCCAATGTTTTTAGGCGGTGCTTTTCTAAGTCAAAGTTTCGGATATTTTGATTTGCCGATTTTCGGAAAAACCGAATTGGCCACCGTTACCATATTCGAAGCCGGTATCGCATTAACTGTAATTGGCGTTGTCGTGAATATTATTCTTAGCATAAGTGAGGATGAGTAGCCTGTGGAATCATTGATCATTGTTTTGGTCGGCGTCCTTACCACGGTCGCCATCTACCTTGTTTTATCCAAAAACGTCGTTCGCGTCATATTAGGGACAGCCATTTTATCTCACGCAGTCCACCTTCTCATCTTATCGATGGGTGGTTTAAAACTCGGAGCTGTCCCACTACTCGGAGAAGAAGCCGTCAATTATGTAGATGCCTTGCCTCAAGCCTTGATTTTAACGGCTATTGTCATTAGCTTCGCTGTTACGGCATTTATACTTGTCCTTGCTTACCGTGCCTATCAGGAATTGGGAACCGATAATTTAGGGGCTATGCGAGGTTCTGATGATGAATAATATATTAGTTCTTCCAATGCTACTACCGATTATTGTAGGTGTTTTACTTATTTTCCTTCGGACTTACGGTCGAATTCAAGCTTGGATTAGTTTGACCGCTATGGCATTAACCGCTGGTATTTCAGGCTATCTTCTGCACAAGGTTCAAACAGATGGCATTATCCGACTGGACTTTGGTGGATGGGAGCCGCCTTTTGGCATCTTATTTGTCGCTGATTCCTTTGCTGTTTTGCTCGTACTAACGTCTAGTATTATTACGGCTATTTGTTTGAGTTACGCTCTTATTTCCACTAGCAAAGAACTGCAAACCATGTATTTTTATCCCACGGTGTTGTTTCTTATAGCCGGTGTTAATGGATCTTTTTTAACCGGTGATATGTTTAATCTCTTTGTTTGTTTTGAAGTTATGTTGTTGTCCTCTTACGTATTACTGACTTTAGGTAATTCCAAACGCCAACTGCGTGAAGCGATTAAGTATGTTTCCATCAATATCGTTTCTTCTTGGTTTTTCTTAGTTGCTTTAGCGTTTCTTTATGGAGCTGTCGGCACTTTAAATATGGCTCATTTGGCTGACCGCGTTGCAGAAGTGGGACAAACCCCATTACTCACTACCATCAGCATTGTCTTTTTAATTGTTTTCAGTTTAAAAGCTGGATTGCTTCTTTATTTCTGGTTGCCAGGCTCTTATAGTTCACCACCTATTGTCACCTCTGCCCTTTTCGGTGCATTGCTGACCAAAGTCGGCATTTATGCTCTATTCCGTGTTTTTTCACTGATTTTTCACCATCAGCCGGAAATCACACATACAGTCATCGGCATTATGGCTGCACTGACCTTAATTGGCGGAAGTCTCGGAGCGATTTCTTTTAATGATCTTCGCAGCATAGCAGCTTATAATGTTGTCATTGCGGTTGGGTTTATACTCGTTGGATTAGCCATTGCAACGCCCGCTGCAATTGCAGGGTCTATTTACTACATCATTCACGATATGGTTGCAAAAGCTTTGCTTTTCCTACTTATTGGGACCATGATTACGTTAAGCGGCACGTCAAAAATGGCAGGTATGAGTGGTCTTATGAAAAACTATCCTTTACTGGGATGGTCCTTCTTCGTTGCGATGCTATCACTTGCTGGGATTCCTCCGCTCAGCGGTTTTATCGGTAAAGTCCTAATTTCGAGTGCTGCTATCGACAACGGTTCTTATGTATTGTTGGCATTGTCCTTACTTTCAAGTATTTTTGTCCTTTACTCTTTGCTTCGTGTTTTTAAGAATTGCTTTTGGGGCGAAACCATTGTTAGTAAAGAAGAGCAGCTGCCATTACGCAGAGGTGTATTAATCCCGTGCTTAGTATTAGTCGGTTTAACAATTCTTATCGGCTTAGGCACAGAAAGTATGTCTCCTTATGTAACCGATGCTGCAGAAACATTAGTAAACCCTAGCGTTTATATTGATGCTGTATTAGGCAAAATCCAGTAATCTACCATCTATTGAAAGGAGTGAATTAGAGTGCCGGCTCAATTTCTAATAAATATGACGATTGCGTTCTTATGGACTTTGTTGATGGATGAAGATGCTTTTTATGTCACAACTTTTTTGACGGGTTACTTAATCGGAATCGGAATTCTTTTCTTGATGCATCGTTTCTTTGGAACAAAGTTTTACTTATTGCGTTTGTATTCCACCATTAAATTATTATTGATTTTCATTTCAGAACTTTTCCAATCCAGTCTGCTAATTATGAAGCAAATTTTAAGCCCACGACTCAAAATAAAACCCGGCATCTTCACTTACGAACATAGTATGGAAGGCGATTACGAACTAACGACACTTGCACTTTTACTAACCTTGACCCCTGGTTCTGTAGTTATGGAAGTATCGCCTGACGGAAAAACTTTCTATATTCATGCAATGGATGTAGAAAGTTCTCGAGAAGCTGTATTAAAGTCTATTAAGGTATTTGAAAAAGCAATTATGGAGGTGACGAGAAATTGATTGATACGATATTGACGATTGCCCTCTCTCTTTTTATCCTAGCCATCATTTTGGCATTGTATCGCATTATCCGTGGCCCCTCCATGCCAGACCGCGTAGTAGCACTGGATATGATTGGCGTAAATCTGATCTCAGGTGTAGCTGTATTTTCCGTCGTTCTCAGTACGCACGCATTTCTCGAAGTCATCCTAATTGTTGGGATTCTGGCATTTATCAGTACCCTTGCGTTAGCGCGCTTTGTTGAAAGGGGCGATATCGTTGAGCATAAACACAATCGGTGAATATTTCGGGGTTTTCCTCATTTTAATCGGCAGCATCATGGCGGTCATTAGTGCAATCGGAATTATTCGGTTGCCAGATGTTTACACTCGTTCCCATGCAGCTACTAAAAGTTCCACGTTGGCTGTATTGTTATCATTGTCTGGCACATTTATTTATTTCTGGGCAACAGAAAACTTTATCAGCGTTCGACTTCTGCTCGGTATAACGTTTGTCTTTTTAACAGCTCCTGTATCAGGTCACTTACTAACACGAGCAGCTTATCGATCGAACGTTAAATTAGCCAACGCTTCCACAGAAGACGCACTGGAAAAGTTATTTAAGAAATAAACAAATGCTCAATGCATAAACTACAGCCAAATTCTTATTAAACTGAATAGTGATGCATACTCTTCAACCGGACTGGCCACTTCGCTTTCCGTGGGCTCAGCTTCAGTCTCCTCGTCACTGAAAACCCATGCTTCTGCATCGCTGCGCTAGCTTCGTCCGCGGAAAGCGTCCACTGGGTGCGGAGAATCCTATATGCATAAAAAAAATGAGTAACTATTCTTTTGTCTACAAGCTGAAACTACAGCCAACTCGATTTATTCGAGTTGGCTGTAGTTTTTATATTTAGAGAAAATCGCTCCGAACGCTTTGAGGAGAACAAAGCCAAATCAACATATTTTCACGACGCTTTTTTATCATTAAAGCAAAAGTTTATCAAAAATAAAGGTAGGGAATAGTGAGAGAAAAAGAGTGTAAGAAGGGATAATCGATGGACAATGTGAGAGACACTTTTAAAGAAGTTGCCGCCGCAATCCTTCCGGTTACCACCGTTGTCATTTTATTGCAGCTTATTTTTATCCGAATTCCTTTTGAAGCGTTAATCCAGTTTCTTATTGGTGTCTCGTTTGTCAGCGTTGGGTTTTTCTTATTCCTTATAGGTGTGAATGCCGGATTATTGCCCATTGGCGAAATGATTGGTAGAAAACTTCCCAGCACAAAGAAAGTCGGGTTTATTATCGCAACAGGGTTTTTGCTTGGGCTTGTAGTGACAATCGCAGAACCCGACGTCCGTATCCTCGCAAAACAAATCGAAGAGACGTCTGAAGGGACTGTCAGTGCCCCAACCCTGATTTGGTCGGTCTCACTTGGACTCGCCATCTTCGTAGCATTAGCGATGATTCGCACCATTTTTAGAATTCCTCTCCATTACTTGCTCATCGGTGGTTATACTTTGGTTTTTCTATTATCTTTTTTTGTTCCAAAAGATTTTATCGCGATCTCGTTTGATGCAGGAGGTGTGACAACAGGCCCAATGGCAGTTCCTTTCATTTTAGCGCTCGGGATTGGTGTTGCATCTGTTTTGCGCCTCGAGACTGAGAACTCTGGGGAGAAATTCGGGTTAATCGGCCTGGCATCTATCGGGCCAATTTTGGCAGTTATGTTGCTGGGGGTGTTATTCAGGTGAACATCCAAATTTTCGAAGGATTTCAAACAGTCATGCTAGAAGTGAGTATTGCGCTACTTCCTTTGTTGGTGTTTTTTGCAGCTTTTCAAATCTTCTTATTAAAGTTACCTAAGCAACGCGTCCTGCAGGTGGGCCTTGGGTTTATTTTGACCTTTTTTGGTCTTTCTTTTTTTATCCAAGGAGTTCATGTCGGCTTTATGCCTATTGGAACAATGATTGGAGAAAGGCTTGGCAGTCGAGATTATAAGTGGGTCTTGATCCCGATTGGTTTTGTCCTTGGCTTTTCTGCTACTTTTGCTGAACCGGCAGTGAGTATTATGATAGATGAAGTCGACCAGGAAACGGGCGGTTATATTTCTCGGAAAATGATGCTTTACACGTTATCCATGGGAGTCGGCATTTCTATCGCCTTATCCATGTTACGAATTTTGACGGGTTGGTCGCTTTGGTATTTCATCATTCCTGGTTATTTATTGGCCTTTATACTGGTGTTTTTTTCAACCCAAACTTTTATTGGCATTGCTTTTGATTCAGGAGGAGTCGCAACCGGTCCTATGACAGTTACTTTTCTTGTTGCCGTTTCAGTAGGGATTTCATCTGTTATTAAAGGGAGTAACCCACTGACTGACGGTTTTGGCATGATTGCCCTTGTGGCTCTTACCCCAATCATCGCTGTACTTATATTAGGCATAATTTTCACTAAAAAAGGTGGGAAAACCAAATGATTCTTAATCATAGATTAATGATCGCCATCGTTAAAAGAGGTCAATCACGCGATGTAATTGCTGCAGCAAAAAAAGCTGGAGTGGATGGGGCGACTATTATATACGGAGAAGGAATAGGAAGAAACGAAAAACCAACGTTTCTCGGCTTACCTGTAACTCACGAAAAAGATATTATTCTATTTGCATTAGATGGTGACAGTGAAACTGCTATAGCAAAAGCCGTATCTTCAGCTGGCAGCTTGGGTAAGTCTGGTCACGGTCTTGGATTTACAATTCATTTGAGTAAATTGCTCGGAGTACCCCACCTATCCCATCGTCAAGACGATCGGAAAAGAAAGAGAGGTTTAATCAATTTGGACTCTGAAATAACAGCTTTCCAACTAATTGTAACCATTGTAAATTCAGGGGATTCTGCAGCTGTTGTGAAAGCTGCTGCAGAAGCAGGTGCAGAAGGTGGCACCATCTTAAATGGCCGCGGTACAGGTGTTAACGAACAACAAAAATTTATGAACTTTACCATTGACCCTGAAAAAGACATCGTACTTACATTAATCCCCAATAGTTATGCTGAAAAAGTGGTCAAAAGTATTGAAGAGGCTATTGATTTGAACGCTCCTGGCAAAGGTATCTCTTTTTTAATTGATGTGGAAAATGTATTTGGCGTTAACCACTCTTCTTTAAGAAGTTAGAAATCGGATGTCTAATTCACTAAAGTTATACGTCCGTCCATAGGTCTTAAAAGCCGATAAGCCTTGTTGGCTCGCCGGCTTTTTCTTACGTGCGTTCAATGCGCTAATTGGCCAAGTAACCCTCAATAATTTACATGAAGTCAAAATAGACAAAGTACACATTATATGAAAAACTAAAGAAATGATAACTAGCAGAAAGCAGGGTTTTAAATGAGTGTAGAGTTAAAGGAAAAAGGCCGTTTAGATGCCTTAAGTGTATTTTTTAAAGTGTCAGCTGCCTATACCCTGTCTTTGTTTACGAAAAAGAAAGACAGAAAGAAAATTGTTTTAGTGGGAGGAAATCTAGGGGAAAAATATGAAGATAATGCCGCAGTTTACCATAAATACTTACTTAACAACCATAAAGAACAAGTGACTGCTTACTGGATGTATGACCCGAAAACCAAGTATGCCAAAGATCAAAAAATCGAAAATGCGGTACCGCTTGGGAGCTTTAAAAACTACTTACTTTTTTTCCAAGCTGACTATACGTTTCATGGGCATTCTCTTCTTTACGATATCGCTCCAGCAGCGGATAAATTTCTTTTTCTTAACCGTAAAACAATCATTACTCACATTAGCCATGGTATTGAAGGGTTTAAGAAAATACTCATTCAAAAAGAAGATATTCCTTTATTAAAAAGAACCGATTATTTTAATTGTGCTTCTCAATATGAATACAACTTAAAGCTACATGAATGGAAAATGCCTGAACATAAATTGATTATCACAGGTTTTCCTCGTTTTGATCGCTATCTGCCTCAACAGCCCGCTAAAGAAGTTAAAAATATTTTGATGATGATGACTTGGCGTGAATGGCTATTTGACTTAACAAAAGAAGAGTTTATCGATAGTCCTTACTTTAAAACTACGACTGGTTTATTGCAGCATGAAGGCATTCAAAAACTGTTAGCAGAACATGACATTCGTTTAAATATTGCGCTACATCCTTTTATGAAAAAATTTGAAGGCTATTTTACAAATCTGCCTAACGTTGAACAACATGTTACATTCCTCGATTTCAATCAACAAACAATTTCGCAATCCATTGATGAAAACGATATGTTATTAACGGATATCACAAGTGTATCGTGGGATTTTCTTTACTTAAATAAACCGATTATTTTCTATATGTTTGACCAACAAGAATATTTAGAAAGACGCGGAGCCTATTTAAACATGGATACCGATCTATCTGGGTATAAAGCAAACTCTATCGACCACGTTTATGATTACTTGAAAAAAATAGTCGAAGAAAAAATCACTTGGAATGAATGGTACCCAAAAGCAACCGATTATTTCGATTATTTCGATCAAGACAATTGTAAACGTTTGACTCATCGTGTCATGAATTTACAATAGTTCCACGTGAAACTATTAAAACTAAAATAAAAGGACGTAGAAAAGCGGCATGCTTTTCTACGTCCTTTTAACATTCTACTTGTAACTCGACAGGGCAATGATCAGAACCCCATATATCTATATGTATTTTCGCACTTTGAAGTGCTGGTACCAATCGTTGAGATGCTAAGAAATAATCGATTCGCCATCCTACATTTTTCTCGCGGCAGTTAGAGCGGTACGACCACCAAGAATAATGTCCTTCTTCTTCAGGGTGGAAATGACGGAATGTGTCAACAAATCCTTTTTCTAAAAACTGCGTCATCTTCCCACGTTCTTCCAGGGTGAAGCCAGAATTCTTTTTATTGGCTTTTGGATTTCTCAAATCGATTTCTTCATGTGCCACGTTTAAATCTCCACATAATAGTACCGGCTTATGATTGTCTAACGCCTTTACAAATGACAAAATAGCATCTTCCCATAACAATCGATAATCTAGACGCAACAAGCCATGCTGAGAGTTTGGTGTATAAACGGTTATTACATAATAATTATCAAACTCCAGTGTAATGATTCGACCTTCTGTATCGAGCTCTTCTAAACCCAATCCGTATTGAATTGATAACGGCTTTTGTTTTGTGAAAATCGCTGTACCTGAATAGCCTTTTTTGTGAGCGTAATTCCAATATGTATAATAACCAGGAAGGTCCATTTCGATTTGTCCTTCTTGTAATTTTATTTCTTGTAAACAAAATACATCCGCATTTACTTCAGTAAAAAAATCCATAAAACCTTTTTTCATAACTGCCCGAAGGCCGTTAACATTCCACGAAATTAACTTCAACAATTATCCCTTCTTTCTCTTTATCAATTCTAAACGAAGCCTTACTCAGACTCAATCAATCGCTAGTAGCTACTCAATATATGTAAAATTTCTGTATTTTCTTAAATATTCTGCATCATTCATATGGAACTTCTTGTACAATAAAACTATCTTACAAAGCACATCGTCACTCGTCGCAAATTTGAGTCTCTTGAATGCCGAGTATTCAATTGAGCTCTTCAGAGGCAAAAGGGGGTAAACCATGAAAAAGTATTCAAAAGAAGAAAAAAGCTGGGCATTATATGATTGGGGAAGTTCTGCTTATTCTATTATTATTACGACAGCTGTTTTCCCGATTTACTATAAAGCTTCAGCTACTGGAGCGGGTGTCAGTTTATCCGACTCTACAGCTTATTTAGGGTATACGATTGCGATCTTCACGTTCATATTAGCGATGATTGGACCTATATTAGGTACCATTGCTGATTACGAAGGCATGAAAAAGCGCTTTTTTGTTGCCTTCTTTTTATTAGGAACCATTTCAACAGCTCTACTCGCTTTTATACCAAACGAAAATTGGTTGTTGATGTTAATTTGTTATGTATTCGCTGCTCTTGGCGCGACCGGTGCTAATTTATTTTATGATGCATTTATTGTAGACGTGACGACAGAAAAACGTATGAACAGCGTCTCTTCTTTTGGTTACGGGTTGGGGTATATCGGCTCAACGATTCCATTTATCCTCTCAATCGCTATTATTCTATTGTCCCAAAATGGGGTACTGCCTATTTCGGTGACCATCGCTAGTCGAATCGCATTTTTAATCACTGCCATTTGGTGGATCATTTTCTCAATTCCGATGTTCCGTCACGTTAAACAAGTTTACTATATTAAACGAGAACCACGTCTTGTGCACCAGAGCTTTAAACGCCTAGGTAAAACAATCCGAGAAATTCGTCAATACCGCGCGTTAGTGTTATTCTTAATCGCTTATTTCTTTTATATTGATGGGGTCGGAACAATTATTGCCTTATCGACTGCTTATGGAACTGACTTAGGTTTGGATTCATCGAGCTTACTAATTGTCTTGTTTGTTACGCAAGTAGTGGCTGCTCCATTTGCCATTCTTTACGGTCGTTTGGCTAACCGATTTACAGGTAAAAAAATGCTTTATGTGGGAATTTGCGTTTATATTGTGATTTGCATTTACGCCTTTTTCCTCGAGACCATTACGGATTTTTGGATTCTTGCTATGCTTGTAGCAACGAGCCAAGGGGGTATTCAAGCACTTAGCCGTTCTTATTTCGGCAAACTTGTTCCGAAAGAAAATTCCAATGAATTTTTCGGCTTTTATAATATTTTTGGGAAGTTTGCCGCAATACTGGGACCGTTGCTTGTAGCCGTTACTTCTCAAATAACCGGCAAATCTAATATGGGCGTATTCAGCCTTGTTGTCTTGTTTGTGATCGGACTCATTGTCTTGTCCCGCGTACCGGAACCAAAAGCTCATGAATCCATAGATGAAGTATCAAGCGTGTAAAGTTATCAGTTTGAACTCAAAAAGGTGCCTTCCAACTTAGTTGGAAGGCACCTTTTAATGATTATTTTTTATTGTGATCTTCAGCTTTTACGGTTACGTTGCCTGCATTGTCTTTTGTGATAGTAGCATCTTTTAAATCGACAACTTCAGTTCCGTTTTCTTCTTTATCGGCTTCTTTATTAGCTTTTTTAATTTCTTTTTCTACTGTTTTTTCAGCTTTTTCGTGCTCTTTTTCAGCTTTTTCTTCTTGTTTTTCTTCTTTTTTCATTGTTTTCTCTTGCTCTTTAACTTCTTTTTCAATCGCTTTTTCTTGTTTCTTTACTTCTTTTTCTTCTTGTTTTTCTAGACGTTTCGCCTTAAGTTCATCGGCTTTGCCTTTAGCTGTTTCTTTTATATCATTTGTTTTTTCTTTTAGTTGGTTCGCTCTTTCTTTCACTTGATCTATTGCCCCACCCGAACCTTCAGCGTTCTCTTCTTTTAACGTAACTGCTTTTTCTTTAACGATTTCTTGAAGTTCTTTACCGCTTTTCGGCGCTAATAATAGTCCTGCTGCCGCTCCGATAACTGCACCCGTTGCAGCACCGATTAAGAAGCCTCCGCCTCCGCCACTTTCTTTGTGATCGGTTTCAGTGGATTGTGGGTTATGAATTTTCCCACCGCGTACAAGACGCTCTTCTACTTCTTCTACGATTTCATATAATGTACGCCCTTTAGCTTCAACAAGCGATACGCTCATGTGATAATCAGCTAAATCCGCCTGATCTCTTACAACAATAACGTCATAATCAGTTGAATCTGATTTTTCCTCTAGCATATCTGCCTGATAACCTTTTTTCTCTAGTGCTTCGCGTACTGATGTAAATGGATGCTCAACTGCAACTTTTGCCATATTCTGTCCACTCCCTTTAGTAAAGTCTATATCTATTAAGTTTCCCTAATTGGAAAATAATAAACATTCACTTAAATCCTGATCCCTATTTCCATACTTCCAATGTATTGACTTTGCGCAATCGCACGACCAATACCATACCTAATATGGAGCCAGTTAAGCTAGAGATGAAAAAAGGAGGGATAAAAAACAAAGCTCCAACTTCTGTGCCTAATAAAAGTCGAGCGTAAGGGACTGCTATTAAAGAAGCGATGATACCTGTCCCTACTACTTCACCTATTGCAGCGAACCAAACTTTACCGAACTTGGCATACATAATGCCTGCCAAAAGTGCACCAATCATGCCACCTGGAAAAGCTAATAGTGAACCTGTGCCAGTCAACACTCGAACGGTTCCGGTCAAAAAGGCAATTAATACCGCAGGACCTGGTCCAAAGAGAACTGCCGCCATCACATTGACTGCGTGTTGTATTGGATACGCGCGGGCAATACCCGCAGGAAAATAAACAAAAGCAGAACCTGCCACTCCTATCGCAACAAACATAGCCATTAAGATTAGTTTTTTCGTGTTCATCTTCCAATCCCTTCTTTACAAGATAGTTGAAAAGCCTCTACTTGTTTGGCAATATCGATCGCATTCGCTATTGCCGAAATAACTGCAAGACCTGATACACCAGCCTTCCACACTTGATTAGCGTTTTCTGGTGTAATCCCTCCAATGCCCACAATTGGCAATTGGGGAAATTCGCGTTTGACTGCTATGATTTCTTCGACCCCCGCAGGCTTTTTCGCATCAGTTTTAGAAGTCGTACCAAAAACCGGACCCATTCCCACATAATCAGCGCCGTCTTGAATAGCTAGCCTTGCTTCATCTACAGAATGAACAGAAACACCTAATACTTTATTGTCTCCAATCAGTTGACGTACTTGAGAAGCTGTTTCGTCATCTTGACCTACATGAACACCATCAGCCCCGATATTCCATGCTAATTCGATGTCATCATTAATGATAAATGGAACTGAGTAGCTTTGACATAATTGTTGACAACGCAACGCAAAATCTCGTAATGCTGTACCTGTTAAAGCTCCTTTTCCTTTTTCACGCAACTGAAAATGTGTGATACCTCCTTCCAGCGCTTCCTCTAATGTACTCAAAGGGTCTTTTGCCGCTGAATTTTGAGAACCCATTACAAAGTAAATAGCGGGTTTATTGGAAAACCTCAATTTTATTTACCTCCGTCTTTTCGTGTCTTCTCATTTGGTAAGCTCCGTGATTTGTAGGCCCATGACCTTTGCCAATATTCAGTGGGTCACTGAGCGCCGCTTGGATAAACTCCTTCGCCGTCAAAATCGCTTCTTTCAGTTCCCGACCTTTAGCGAGCTGGGCCGTTACTGCCGCTGCGAATGTACAGCCCGTGCCATGTGTTTGGTTTGTCGCAATGCGAGCGGCACGGAATACTGCCGATTCACCATTCAAATGTAAAAAATAATCCTCGGCATACTCTGGGTCTGTTCCATGTCCACCTTTAATGACAACCGCTTGCGCTCCTAATGATAAAACCCGCTCTGCTGCACGGCGGCGGCTAAAAACATCCGTAATAGAAATGCCGGTTAAAGCTTCTGCTTCTGGAATGTTCGGTGTGACTAAAAATGCTAAAGGCAATAAATGGGTTTTTAATGCTTCTACAGCTTCTGGTTGCAATAAATTCGCTCCGCCTTTAGCAATCATAACCGGATCTACGACTAGATTTTTCCACCCATATTGCTGGATTGCCTTAGCTGTTTCTTGAATAATTTCAGGATTGAATAGCATGCCTGTTTTCAAAGCGCTAATGTCAAAATCGTCGCCTACTGCCTCTAATTGTGTTTGAATCGCTTGGACCGACATCGGATAAATGGCATTCACACCTGTTGTGTTTTGGGCTGTGACCGCAGTGATTACAGAAGTCCCGTAAACACCTAGCTCTTGAAACGTTTTTAAATCGGCTTGGATGCCCGCCCCTCCTCCTGAATCTGAACCTGCTATAGTCAAAGTTTGTGGCGTTTTTTTCATACCGTCTCCTCCTGCAAAGAAATTCGCTCGCTTACTTCCCTTTCCGTCAAGCTGTATAATTGATTCATAAAAGCTTGCTGAAAGTCCCCAGGCAATTGGGTTTCTTGACGAGCTTGTTCACCTGCAATTGCGTAAAAGCATAAAACATCACGAACGATTTCTACCGGTTTTTTAGTGGATACAGCAAGACCCGCAGCTACCACGCTACTCAATAAACAACCAGTCCCTGTGATAGTAGCCATCAGTGGGTCTCCATAACGGATTTCCATAACGGATTCCCCGTCTGTCACGATATCTACTGGCCCTGTGACTGCTACTAGTAATCCTAATTTTTTTGAAGTGGTCACAGCAAGCTGTTTAACGTCTAGGAAGCCTTCTCCGGCGTCAACGCCTTTTGACTCCCACTGTTCCCCAGCTATTGCCGCAAGCTCTCCTGCGTTGCAACGAAGAACGTTAACGTGTACTGTTTCTAAAATTTCGTAAACAGCCTTTAGACGAAAGTCACTTGCACCTGCTCCCACAGGATCTAGTACGACTGGAATCCCTAATTGATTGGCTTTTTTTCCAGCAATCAACATGCTTTTTAGCGATTCAGCATGCAAAGTTCCGATATTTAAAGACAAGGCTTGAGATAATTCGGCAAGTTCTGCTGCTTCTTCAGGAGCTTCTCCCATAATTGGCGACGCGCCAATGGCTAAAAGACCATTCGCTTGAAAATTTGATACCACATGATTGGTGATGCAATGAACCAGTGGATTTTTTTCTTTTATTAACTGCAACATATTAGACACCTACTTTTTCAATCGTCTCTATAGACCATGATTCTTTTCTCCACGCTTGATCCCAAAAGTTTAATTCGTAATAACTACTTTTTTGGAAATGGTCTTTTAGTTCATTGCGTCGCGCTTCTGGCAACTCTTCTGTTAACTGATTCATCCGTGCGATTTGTTCGTAAACAAGCTCCCCAAATTCTTCGGAACCGTATGTTTCAATCCAACGGTCGTAAATCGGATGGTTAGGCTCTGCATTTTTTAAACGTTCGCCGATTTCATAATACAACCAATAACAAGGTAAAATAGCAGCTAATACATCTGCTAATTCTCCGGCAGATGCGTGATACATATGAGAGACATATGCGTACGCTGTAGGAGAAGGCTCGAATGCTGCCCAATCTTCCTCTGTCACTTCTAATATTTTCATAAATGATTGATGTAGAGATAATTCGGCAGTACTTGTATGTGCGGCATGAATCGCAAAGCGTTGAGTCGTTTCCAAATCTTTTGCTTTAGACGCACCAATTGCCTGTATTTTTGCGAAATGAGATAAATAATAAGCGTCTTGCATGACATAAAAACGGAATATATCGACCGGCAATGTCCCATCTTCAATTCCTTTAACAAAGGGATGCTCAAAACTCGCCTGCCATAGGTGGTCACATTCTTTTCTTACTTCTTTACAAAAAGTCATTTCTCCATCTCCCTTTTCTGTGTTCATTTACACAAAATAAAAACGCCGCTCCCCAATAAAGGGAAGCGGCGTATGCAGTCGATAAGAAAATAGCAGACGGTCCGCCACTTCCCTCCGCTGGTATGATCCAGATCAGGTTCAAAGGGTCCGAGCTTATGCTCGTCTCAGCCGATATCCGGCTCCCCTAGTGGTGTTTTTATTTATGTTTTCGAAATCACTATATCATAGTTTCTGAGAATACTATAGTCTTTATAAAATTCTTCTTACTGATAAAAGATACAAAACTAGATTTTTATCTCTAGTCTACTCTACTCAATTCTACTAGATATTAATCGATTAACACTTCTATTTCTTTTCCGTTTTCTTCTACCAGTTTTTCTACTAAATTAGTGTATTCTTCTCCAAATTCCTCCATCCACTTTACATCATTAATGTCTCCTTCCCCTAGTTTCTCCTCAAGATACGTATTGATATAAGTATTTTGTTCAATAATTTTTTTAGCGTATTGTTTTTGAAACTCTTCAGGTGTCATATCTAATTTGTTCGCTTGAGCGATGGCATACTTACGAACTTGCTTACTGCCATCATCTT
Organism: Planococcus halocryophilus; assembly: GCF_001687585.2. Classification (GTDB taxonomy): domain Bacteria; phylum Bacillota; class Bacilli; order Bacillales_A; family Planococcaceae; genus Planococcus; species Planococcus halocryophilus. The sequence goes on from NZ_CP016537.2 coordinate 3,080,153, forward strand.
TTGTATTTTCAGAAGGAAGTATTTCAAAATCATCCTGATTTTCTTTAACCATTACATGAGGAGAAATATCAAGATTCATTTCCTGTACTTCTTGTTTGATCAATTCTGTTACTATTACCGAATCTAGATAATCTAATGCTGTATCATCAGGATATAAAAAGCGCAAATCACCTATCGTAATCTCATGACCGTTTACAGTAGCTGCTACTTCATTATCATCGTATGTTGAAACATCGTTACAGCCAGCTAAAACGATTATGCCAAGCAAAATTCCTATGCACAGAATTTTCTTCAATACCTCACTCCCTTTTGTTAACTTAAGGTTGAATAACTCATTCCATAAAGATGAATACGTTCTTAGCGCTTAATAAGTTTCATAAATTAGACAAAAGAAGACTTATACTTTTTTCGAATTTTTAAGAGAGCCTTATTTATCACGAATCATTTTTCAAACAAAAAAGACCACAAACAACTCGAGTTGTTTGTGGTCTAAGATTCCTGAAACTCAGGAATAATGTTGTTTATTAAACTGTTACTTCTTTTTTATCTTTTTTGATTTGTTTGCTTCGTAATTGACCACAAGCAGCATCAATGTCAGCACCTTGCTCGTGACGTACGCCACAGTTAATGCCTTTTTTCTTCAATGCATCGTAAAACGCACTGATTGCTTCCGGTGTACTTTGTTGATATTGATCGTGCTCATCAACAGAGTTGTACGGAATCAAGTTCACGTATGACAAGTGACGCTTGTCTTCTAGCAATTTCGCTAATTGATTTGCTTCTTCAACGTGGTCATTCACATCACGCAATAAAATGTATTCAAACGTGATACGACGATTCGATTTTTCCAAGTAATAATCGATAGAAGCCATTAGCTTCTCGATTGGATATGCTTTGTTGATTTTCATGATACGCGTACGCAATTCATTTGTTGGCGCATGAATTGAAATTGCAAGGTTTACTTGCAAGCCTTCGTCTGCATAATCGTAAATTTTCGGCACAATCCCACTAGTAGAAACCGTAATGTGACGAGCTCCAATAGCCAAGCCTTTTTGAGAGTTGACGACATTTAAGAAGCCCATCAAATTGTTATAGTTATCAAATGGTTCACCGATACCCATAACTACGATATGACTTACACGCTCGTCTTTTTGTTGTGCATCAAAATGCGCTTGTACTTGCATAATTTGCTCAACAATTTCGCCCGCATTTAAATCGCGGCTCTTTTTCAATAGTCCGCTGGCACAGAAACTACAGCCAATGTTGCAACCAACTTGTGTTGTTACACAAACAGAATTTCCGTATTTAAAGCGCATCAATACCGTTTCGATCAAGTTGCCGTCTTGCATTTTGAAAAGGAACTTGATAGTACCGTCTGCAGATTCTTGTTTAACCGTTTCTTTTAACGTACGAATCGCAAAGTTGTCTTCAAGCAATTGAATACACTCTTTCGAAAGATTGTTCATTTCCGCAAATTCAGTGACACGTTTAATATACAACCAATCCCATACCTGCTCCGCACGGTACTTTTTCTGGCCGTTTTCTAAAAACCATTCTTTTAACTGGTCTATCGTTATTCCATAGATGGAATTTTTCATTTTAGAACCCTCATTTCAAATTTCACAATTGCTTATTATAATACTAAAAATAACGCTTGACAACAACTATTTTTGTTTAGACAGAAAAATCTGATAAAAAAACCGTGTCATATCAGGGGCTTAAGAAATAGCTTGGGTAAAAAGAAATGAACTCTTTGAGCTCAATTTCCTATTTAAACCGATAAAAATGAGAAAAACCAGGCGCTTTTAGCAAACCTGGTTTTAGTGGATTATAAATGAATTGAGCTACACGGGAGCCTCCGCTTTTCTTTTTGTCTAGCTCTAGCGCAAAGCTCTTCGGGTCATAAGCCAACCCGACTGTGCGGCAAAGAACGCCACTTCGTCGGTCCGTCTTATGCCCGTCAGAGCTACACGGGCGCTTCTGCTTTTCTTTTTGTCTAGCTCCGACTCCCAGATTCTAGGGTCATAAGCCACTCTAGCTGTGCGGCTGAAAACACGCCACTTCGCTAGAGCGTCTTATGCCCGTCGAATCTACACGGGAGCCTCCGCTTTTCTTTATACTAATTGCTCTTTTTTCTGTAGCATGGTGCCGTTTTTCGCTAGGTCAGTATGCCACGAGAAAGCTTTTTCTAGTACGTGTGGTGTTTGTCCGCCGCGTGTTAGTGCTTCATCGTAATACTCACGAAGTTGAGCGCGGTACGTCGGGTGTACACAGTTAGCCAAAATTACTTCTACACGTTCACGCGGTGCAAGTCCACGAAGATCTGCATAGCCTTGCTCTGTTACTACTACATCCACATCGTGTTCTGTGTGATCTACGTGAGAAACAAACGGCACGACGCTTGAGATGTTGCCGCCTTTGGCAATTGATTTCGTGACAAAAATCGCCAAGCGCGAATTTCGAGCAAAGTCACCTGAACCACCGATGCCATTCATCATTTTTGTACCGGATACATGAGTTGAGTTTACGTTCCCATACATATCAAATTCTAGTGCCGTATTGATCGCTATTAAACCGAGTCGACGAATAATTTCTGGATGATTAGAAATTTCTTGAGGACGCATCACAATTTTGTTGCGATAGTTTTCAAATTCGCCGTAGACTTGTTGCATTTTTGGTTCGGATAACGTAATCGAACAACAAGATGCAAAGCTTACTTTTCCGGCATCCATTAAATCAAAAACAGCATCCTGTAATACTTCTGAGTAGACTTCTAAATCTTCGAATTCAGAATCAATCATGCCGTGCAAAACGGCATTAGCGACCGATCCAATACCTGATTGCAATGGAGCCAATTTCTTTGTTAAGCGCCCTGCACGAACTTCTGAACGTAAAAATTCTAGTAAATGATCCGCCATAATTTTTGTTTCTTCATCAGGTGGCACGATAGTTGATGGTGAATCCAATTGTTCAGTGAAAACAATGCCACGGATTTTTTCCATGTCGACTGGAATACCTTGTGTCCCGATGCGTTGATCAACTGCTGTCAACGGAATCGGTAATCGATCACCTTGTTTTCCTGTATCATAAATATCATGAATGCCTTCAAACAATTCCGGCTGTGCCGTATTGATTTCCACAATGATGTTTTTTGCGTGCTTGGCAAACACAGCAGAGTTTCCAACAGAAGTTGTCGGAATAATCATGCCGTCTTCTGTAATCGACAAAGCTTCCACAATGGCAAAATCAATCGTCTCTGTCACTCCTGTACGAATCCATTCTGCCGTATGCGATAAATGATGATCGACAAACAACATGTCACCTTCATTGATTTTTTTGCGCATGGTCGGTTCTGCTTGGAAAGGTAACCGTTTGTTCACAATACCTGCTTCTGCAAAAAGGCGATCAATATCAGAACCTAAAGAAGCTCCTGTAAAGACATTTACTTTGAAGCTTTCATTTGCTGCGCGCTTAACTAGCGCTAAAGGAACCGCTTTCACGTCTCCTGCTCGCGTAAATCCGCTTAGTCCTAGCGTCATCCCGTCCTGTATCCATGATGCTGCTTGTTGCGGAGTTACTACTCGTTCTTGTAATTGTTTTGCTTTAATACGGTCAAATTTCTTTTCCACTCGTATCACTCTCTTTCACTATTAGTTTTGATCGTTCGTCCCATTAAATAAAGCGTTTTCATAAGCGTGTGCTCAATTTGAAATCGCATAGCTTCTAAAAAGGGTGTAATGTTTGCATTATCTATTAACACTTAATTATTAGATAATTTTAACTTATTCTTTTGCATCACCGATTTTTACAGCGCGGAAAAGCGTTTAATGCTACAAAGCAGTAAATCAAATGCTTTAAGCAGCATATTTTTCACAACAAACATAAAAGTGCCTGTCCGTAAAAATGGACAGGCACTTTTATTATTTTTCTTTGTGGCAGTTTTTTGTCGGAGCTACATGGCTGCTTTCGCTTTTCTTGTTGTCTAGCTCCAACAACCAGCTCCTCGGGTCATAAGTCGGTCTGGCTGTGTGGCTGGAAATACGCCACTTCACCAGACCGTCTTATGCCTGTCGGAGCTAACCGGTTGTTTCCGCTTTTCGTTTTGTCTAGCTACAGCAGCCAGCTCCTCGAGTCGCTTCAGCCTTTCCTGCAATGGCATAAACCGCCATTACCTGAAAGGCTTCCAGCGCTAGTCGGAGCTACATGGCTGCTTTCGCTTTTCTCTAGAACCCTAGAAGTTTTCTGAAGTAGCTTGAATAGGACTGGCTGACGGGGATTTTTACGCCGTTGTCCATTGCTAGCATGAATGTTGAATGTGTATCTGGGTAAATTTCTTTTATATGATGCACATTGACGATAAACGATCGATGACAACGGATAAATGATTCGCGTGGTAGCAAGAATTCAAATTCTTGAAGTGAGTTTTTATTTGTGCCGGAATACCCTTCTGCATACACATGGGTTTTGCGGTCTTTTACTTCCAAATATTTCACTTCTGTAAACGGAATCGGTTTCCAGCCATCCGGACTTTTCACCGTTACCACCGATTTCCCTTCTGTAAATGCTGGATAAATGGCCATGACACAACCTTGAAGTTCACCTTCGTGTTCAAATGGCACCGCCATCCCGTGATAAGGTACGCCAAAAAGTTCTCGATTGATAAACTCAGACGTTTTTTGATTGGCCTGTAATGCTTTGTGAGCAATAGTTCCTGGCTTGACTGGGTCTCCAGATTTGATTTTCAAATCTACTCGTTTACTTGGACGATAATATATGTACTCTTTAGTATTTGTTACAGCTATTGAAATTTCATCAGAAAACAATTCTCCCATGACGTCTAATAGCGAACCTAGTGTAAAGCTTTTCATCTTAACCCTCCCGTTTCGAATCCCTGTTTCGATTATACATGAAAATCTTTTCTTCTATTTAAAAAAACCAGCCCGTAAAAGGCTGGTTTCAACAGTTACTCTGATAACAACATGCTGCCGTTAGTTGCTAAATTGGAATGCCATGAAAATGCTTTTTCGAGAACATGCGGTGTTTGTCCTCCACGCAATAAAGCTTCGGCATAATAAGCACGCATTTGTTCTCGGTACATCGGGTGGACACAATTTTCAATAATGACAGGCACTCGCTCACGCGGGGCCAGTCCACGCAAATCTGCATATCCTTGCTCGGTCACCACAATATCCACATCATGCTCCGTATGATCGACATGCGTAACAAATGGCACTACACTTGAGATGCTGCCTTCTTTAGCAATCGATTTCGTTACAAAGATTGATAAGCGGGCGTTACGCGCAAAGTCTCCGGACCCACCGATACCGTTCATCATTCTAGTACCAGATACATGCGTCGAATTCACATTGCCGTAAATATCAAACTCTAACGCAGTATTAATCGAAATTAACCCAAGTCGGCGAATAATTCCGGGGTGATTGGTAATTTCTTGTGGCCGTAAAAGAATTTTGTCTTGATATTTTTCAAAATCCCCAAATACTTGTGCCATTTTTTCTTTTGATAAGGTAATAGAAGAAGCCGAAGCGAACTTCACTTTCCCTGCATCAATCAAATCAAAAACGGCATCTTGAAGCACTTCCGAATATACTTCCATATCGTGAAACTCCGAATCGACCAAACCGTGAAGAACCGCATTCGCTACTGAACCGATACCTGACTGTAAAGGAGCAAGCTGGTTAGTCAACCTTCCTGAAGCTACTTCTGTCCGCAAGAAATCCAACAAATGACCGGCCATCATTTCCGTTTCCTCATCAGACTGTAAAATCGTTGATGGCGAATCGGGCTGGTCAGTAAAAACAATACCTCTTACCTTTTCTAGGTCAACTGGTATACCGATTGTTCCAATACGGTCGTGAACACGTGTTAACGGAATTGGTGAGCGTTGTCCTTGCTTGCCAGGTTCATAAATATCATGCACCCCTCTAAATAGCTCAGGTTGTGAAAGATTGATTTCAATAATGACGTTTTTCGCATGCTTTACAAAAACCGACGAGTTCCCAACTGAAGTGGTGGGAATAATCATGCCGTCTTCTGTAATCTCCAATGCTTCAATAACAGCAAAATCGATTGGTTCGATAACTCCCGCTCGAATCCATTCAGCCGTCTGAGACAAATGGTGATCAACAAACATGATGTCCCCATTGTTTATTTTTCTACGCATTGCTGGATCTGCCTGAAATGGCAGTCGTTTGTGAACAATGCCTGCTTCTGCCATTAATTTATCAACGTCTGAGCCTAAAGAAGCTCCCGTAAAAACATTTACTTTAAACTGTTCTTTTTCGGCACGGCGAACCAATGCATAAGGGATTGCTTTAGCATCTCCTGCACGCGTGAATCCACTTAATCCAAGGGTCATTCCGTCCTCGATCCAAGAGGCTGCTTCATCAGCAGATACAACTCGGTCCTGTAATTCCGTGACTTTAATACGATGAAGTTTATTGTCCATCCTTATCACCTTTCGGAGGCTTGAGTTTTTGTTAGCCTATATATTAATTATATCTTATTGAGTTAATTCTCAAGACTAGCTAGACTCCAACAGAGCAGTTTCTGTCCCTATTTCTTCACATTCCTGCAACAATATAATACGTAAAACCCTTAAGCTAACACTTATTTCTTGCAATAAAAACGGAGGTTCCTTCATTCCCATTTTGAATGGGAAAAATATCAAGTCTCTTCTATTGACAATTGTTTTACAGCTGAAATATTATAGAAAAGTTGTAGAAAATAAATTCGTATAATTTTATATAGAAGAAAAGAGGCTACCTGCGATGTCGCCAGACCAAAAGAAGAAGATTTTTATTTTGATGATTAATATGTTCATCGCGGTCGCAAGCTTTGGCATTGTCATACCGATTATGCCTTCCTATCTTGTATCCATTAATCAAGGCGGCATGGCGGCTGGCTTAATGATTGCTATTTTCGCCGCTTCCCAATTTCTTTTTTCGCCGATTGCCGGTAAATGGGCAGATCAATACGGTCGCCGAAAAATGATTATTTATGGGTTACTCGGCTTAACCGTCTCCATGTTCGTGTTCTATGCTTCCAACTCTATTTGGACCTTGTATTTCTCTCGTGTTATTGGTGGAATCGGAGCGGCGATGCTAATTCCTGCCATTTTTGCTTATATCGCAGACATCACGACTTTTAACCAACGTGCAAAAGGTACGAGTCTTGTTTCTGCCTCGATGTCTCTTGGCATTGTTGTCGGACCAGGCATTGGCGGGTTTTTAGCAGATTACTCGTTAAAGCTGCCTTTTCTCGTTTCAGCACTCGTCTCTTTGGCCGCTGTTATTTTCTCTGTCTTATGGTTAAAAGAATATGATGCGACTGATGCCAATCCGGCACTTGCCGCTAAGTTAACCGATGAAGAATCCATGTTCACCAAAATCGGACGCTCTACGAAGATGCCTTATTTTATTCCGTTGATTATTACGCTCGTCATGAGCTTTGGGTTACTGGCGTACGAATCCGTAGTTGGACTCTATTTAGACAATCAATTCAATTCCACTGCGAAAGATATCGCCTTTATGATTACCGCAACCGGAATTGTTAGCGTGATTGTGCAATTGTTTGTTGTTGACCGCATCGTTCGCCGTTACGGCGAAGTTGCTATTCTTGTTACATTTCTTGGAGTGGCGGCGTTTGGTTTCTTGTTATCTCTTTTTGCCGGAAGTTATGCGATGTTCTTTGCTGTTTCGCTTGTGATTTTCTTAGCCACTTCTATTTTGCGCCCTGTTTTGAATACGTTAATCTCAAAAATGGCTGAAGGCGAAGTTGGATTTGCGATGGGTATGAACAACGCCTATATGAGTATTGGCAATGTAGCAGGTCCTTTACTTGCGGGTATTTTATACGATATCAATATCGTCTTCCCGTTCATTTTAGGTCTTATGATGTTGCTACTGACACTTTCAATTACAGTCGTTTGGCAACGTTCGCGTGCTGTAAAAGCATCTACTATTGGTTAGTTACGGGTTCTCTCAGGAGAACCCGTTTTTTAGATAGTTAAAATAAATTTTTATTTTCGGAAGCTTAGCGCTCGGCTCTAGCTTTACGAGTCGATTTATACGTTGTATAATATTTGTACAACATGAACTATAAATCTATAGAATGAAGGTAATGCTATGTATAACATTAAAGCAGCTGCCAAAATCTTAGATATGCCGAAAGTGACAATTCGTTCGTGGGAAACGCGTTACAATGCGATTACTCCTGCAAGAACAGAATCTGGACATCGCTTGTATTCGGATCAAAATCTGGAAGATTTGAAATGGCTTAAAATACAAGTACAAGACAACGGCATGAAAATCAGTGAAGCCGTAAAAAAATTACATGCTTCGCGTCATCAATTCATTGCACCTAAAGAAGAGTTTTCTCAAAATGATAACTCGGAATACAATGAACAAATAAATCAGCTTTTTCAAGCGGCTGCCGAAATGGATACTGAACGCTTTAATTATTTATTGGATTTGCACTTTTCTTTATTCCATCACCAAACTGTCTTTTTTTCAATCATTGCACCGTTGATGATTCGTATTGGCAAAGCTTGGGAAGATGGAATCATCAGCGTCGCTCACGAACACATGATTACGCATATTGTTCAGCAACGCTTTAATCAGTTTTTTCGTATTTTCCCGACCTCGCCAAACTTGCCAAAAGTGATGGCGCTGAGCCCGAGTGGTGAGCAGCATCAATTAGGCTTGCTTCTGTTTACTTTGTTCTTGCGAGAAAACGGATTTTCTGTTGTTTATATCGGACCCGATACACCTCTTGAAGGATTAGAAGAAATGGTCGTTAAACACAATTTCAACCTGATGTGTATGTCTATTGCTTCTCCTAAACTGATGGAAGTCGCCAATCGTTATATGGGTGCTTTATCGAAAGCAAAGCCAGAAATGCAATTTATTCTTGGTGGTCAAGGTATCGATTGTAAGCAATATGAAGGCAATCGTTGGTGCCTTGGCACTGATATAAAAGTTTGGCAACAATGGCTAAAAGAGCAAAATTTTTAATCTTATACAAAACGCCCTCAATTTAGTGATTGAGGGCGTTTTTGCATCGTTTTTTATTGCCAGTCAAGATCTTGGTAATCTTTTTGGTAAGGTCCGTTGTCTGTGACTTCTGAGTGATAAAGCGCTTTTAACGCAAAGCCTTTTTCAAGCTCCATCTCATCCTTCAGCACTTTCAACCGTTTTTTCAATTCCGGATGATCACTGACCAATTGCTCCATTTTGGATTTGTTGTATTTCATCTGTATCCGCTCCTTTTGAATCTTCTTGTCTTTATTGTACACTGCTGCAGAAAAAAACGCACTTGCTCAGCAAGTGCGTTACTGTGTATTAATTATCCTAAATAATGAAAAATGAAATTCGCTAAGAACAAACTAGCAATGACATAGAGTGTCGGAGATACTTCGCGTCCTCTGCCGACAGCAATTTTTAAAATCGGGTACATAATAAAACCAATCGCGATTCCATCGGCAATGCTGTACGTAAACGGTATTAACGCCACAATCAGCAAGGCCGGAAAGCTTTCGCTCATATCCTTCATATCAAGGTTTTTAATGTTTTGAAGCATCAAAAATCCGATGATGATCAAAATGGGCGCAATTGCACTATCTGGAATCAGTTTAATGACCGGAATGAAAAACGAAGCAATGAGAAATAACAGTCCTGCCGTAATCGACGTTAATCCCGTCCGACCGCCAGCTGTCATGCCTGCAGCACTTTCAACTGTGGCGACAGTTGGACTCGTACCGAAAATTCCAGACGCCATCGCAGACACAGATGTTGCCTGGAAAGCACGACTGAATTTCTCAGGACGCTCGATAAACGCCACTTGCCCATGAACCAGTCCAATGTTTTCAAACACCAACACCATTGTCAGTGAAAATACCGCCACCCAAAATGTTGTGGACAAGATATTGCCAAAAGACAAAGCGCCAAATACTGCAAACGCTTCTGTCGCATTGATCGAAGACTCGTTCATGCTGCCAAAATCGATGAGTCCGAAAAATGCAGCAATGATGGTTCCAACGACAATGGTAATCAGGAAGTTCCCTGGCACATTGCGGATAAACAAAACTACCGCAATTATCACCGTCAGAACTGTCGCCAATACATGCGCATCAGCAAGCGAACCGAGTGCCAAAATCGAACTCGTGCCACGCTCAACAATGCCGCCTTTTTCCAGACCGATCAGCATTAAGAACAAGCCCAGTCCGACAGTAATGGCTTCTTTCAGCGAATGCGGCACTGCAGCGCTCAGCATCTTTGCAAAACGCGTAAAGGCAACCGCTACAAAAATAACACCGGAAACAAATACAACCGCTAACGCTTCTTGCCAAGACAAGCCCATTGACTGGACCATCGTGTAAGAAAATAGCGCATTAATGCCCATACCTGGCACTAACAAAATCGGCGCATTGCCCCAAAAGCCCATGAGCAAACAGCCAAAAACCGCCGCCACAATCGTCGCAACAATTGCTGCTTCAAGCGGCATGCCTGCTTCCGACAAAATCAGCGCATTGACGGCTATAATATAGACCACCGTAAAAAAGCCGATTAAGCCCGCTGTCATTTCACGCTTAACTGTCGTGTCATTTTCCTGAAGACCGAAAAACCGATCCATCCAATTAAACATAGTCATAACCTTCTATTAAATTAGCCCTCTCCCTACCCGCTCTGCCTATCGAAATAGGTAAGCCAAGGTAGGAGTGTAATCTAAAAAGAAGGCGCTGTCAAGATGGGGCTAGCTTGGTAGCGGATAGTCGCATTTTTGTGGCCGCGCGTATTTTCTTCGCATCGTGCGTATTTCTCGCGGGCCGCGCGTATTTCCCGGGAAACGTGCATAAGAAGACCCCGTTTGGTTTTGTCGCTTTTCGCTGGCGAAAAGCCGGTAATTGGGGTCTTGAAAATAAGCTTTTGCAGGGCCGATGAGAATGCTATAATTCTAGTAATTCACACAAAGGAGGAATTCATATAACAAAAAAAATTGGTTTATTGTCACAAGCAGAAGCTTTGGCACTATTGCTCACTAGGCTTAGCCCTCAACATCCACAGCGACAGTTTCTTGAGCAGCAACTCTCCTGGACGAACGCGGGCAAACGTGGCGAAGAACGTATCAAAAGAAAGTTCAACGAGTTTTACACGGAGGAAGATTTCCGTGTTTTATGGGATGTTAATTTGAAAATTGGTACTTGGTCGGTACAAATGGATGGACTTCTGCTTACTGAAAAAGGAGCAATTATCATCGAGTCCAAAAACATTAGTGGCCAACTGCATTTTGATGAAAAAACGGGTGAATTTTCTCGCGTTAATCTAGCAGGCGAACGAACCGTTATGGAAAACCCGAAAATCCAACTGAGGAAACACATTCGCTTCCTCACACATTATTTTAAAATGAAAAAAATTAATTTACCCGTGTCTGGAATGATCGTCTTTACCGCCAAAGATTGCGAATTCATTTCCAAACCGCATGACGTTTCTGTATGCAAAACCTATCAAATGATTGAATACCTGTTAAGAATTCTACAGGCTTTCCCCCTTGAAGCCGAAAATCACAAACTGGCGAAAATCCATAAATTGATTTTGACCAATCAAACCCCTTATCAACAAACCCCTTTATGCGTCTATTATTTCATTGACCCCAAAGAATTGCAGTCCGGCGTATACTGTTCTTGCTGCCAATCGCTAGGCATGCGGCGACTAAACAAAAACTGGGTGTGCAAAAGTTGCGGTTTCCAGAATCCTTCAGCTCATCTTTTGGCAATCCAAGAATACTTCAGTTTTGTTGAAACCACTATTACCAATCAAAAACTTCGCGGATTTTGCGGATTTGAATCTAGATCCGTAGCTACGCGGATGTTAAGTCAGCTCGATTTAAATCGAGTGGGAGAATCAAAAGCTCGCTCTTATCACTTGCGCAAATAAAATGTTAGCCTCTCACTTGGGTGGGAGGCTTTTTTGCGTTTCGCAGACCGTACGCGCGTATTTTTTGCGGAACGCGCACAAGCGTCTCGCCACCACGCGGAAGTTTTTTCCTGCGCGCGTATACTCTCCCGGATCGCGCGTATTTCTCTAGAACCGTGCGCAAGCCTCCGCTCACCGCGCATATGCCGCCTTCAAGACCCCTCACTCTCCCGACGCCAAAACCAAAAACACGAATGCCTCGCTTTTCGCGAGCGAAAAGCACTAAAATCCACACGTCGTCAGCAGTCGCTACGCTCCATGTGGGGAGAAATTCTCGTTTCGAACACCGTACGCGCGTATTTTTTGCGGAACGCGCATAAGCGTCTCTCCACCGCGCGCAAGTTTTTTCCTGCGCGCGTATACTCTCCCGGATCGCGCGTATTTCTCTAGAACCGTGCGCAAGCCTCCGCTCACCGCGCATATGCCGCCTTCAAGACCCCTCACTCTCCCGACGCCAAAACCAAAAACACGAATGCCTCGCTTTTCGCGAGCGAAAAGCACTAAAATCCACACGTCGTCAGCAGTCGCTACGCTCCATGTGGGGAGAAATTCTCGTTTCAAACACCGTATGCGCGTATTTTTTGTGGAACGCGCACAAGCGTCTCTCCACCGCGCGCAAGTTTTTTCCTGCGTGCATATACTCTCCCGGACCGCGCGTATTTCTCTAGAGCCGTGCATAAACCTCCTCTCACCGCGCATATGCCGCCTTCAAGACCCTTCACTCTCCCGACGCCAAAACAAAAAACACGAAAACCTAAAAAAAAGACCTGCAATTTCTGCAGGTCTCACATTATAGTTAATTTCTTAAACGAACATTCCCGCGATAGCTGCACTCAATAATGACGCGAGCATACCTGCTGCAACGGCACGAATACCGAGGCGTGCAATGTCAGGGCGACGTTTTGGCGCAATGGCACCAAGTCCACCAAGTAAAATAGCTAAAGAACTTAAGTTCGCGAATCCACAAAGTGCAAAGCTGATTACAATTACAGTTTTAGGAGACAGGTCTGCAATTTCAGGTGCGAACGCTGTATACGCTACAAATTCGTTCAGTACTAATTTTTGTCCGATAAAGCTACCAGCTTGTACAGCTTCAGCCCACGGCACACCAATTGCCCATGCAAGTGGTGCGAAAACAACACCTAAAATGCTTTGGATGGTCAAGCCACCGAAGCCGAACCAGTTGCCGATCCCACCGAGCATACCATTCAACAAAGCGATTAATGCGATAAATGCCAATAGCATCGCACCAACGTTTAATGCCAATTGAAGACCGTCAGATGCACCACGTGCTGCTGCATCGACAACGTTAACTGAAGTTTGATCTTTTTCCATAACGAAGTCTTTTTCTTCGACTTCTTCTGTTTCGGGGATCATCATTTTGGCCATGATTAAACCAGCTGGTGCAGCCATAAAGCTTGCAGCCAATAGGTATTCAAGCGGCACTCCAAGAAGAGCATATCCTGCCAAAGTTGAACCAGCTACTGAAGCAAGTCCACCAGTCATAACTGCGAATAATTCCGACTTCGTCATACCCGCGATAAACGGACGAATAACAAGCGGTGCTTCTGTTTGTCCCACGAAAATATTCGCCGCTGCTGAAATCGACTCCGCTTTACTTGTTCCTAGAAGTTTTGATAAAGCTCCTCCAAGAATCTTAATAACAATTTGCATAAGGCCTAAGTAATACAGCACTGAAATTAAAGAAGAAAAGAAAATAATAACTGTCAATACTTGAAAAGCAAAGACAAATCCAAAGCCGCCTACATCAGCCGCTGGACCGAATAAGAAAGCAATACCTTCACCTGCATAATCGATTACATTCTGAACAAGATTCGATAGACCTAATAATATTTTTCTCCCGAATTCCCATTCCAATACCATAAATGCAAACGTAATTTGGATAGCTAATCCGCCGAGAATTGTCCGTGGCTTAATAGACTTCTTGCCGCTTGATAACAGAAAGGCGATTCCCAGAACAACGAATACGCCAAAGATGCCCCACAATAAATTCACAACTTCACCTCATTGATATATTTTTATCAGAAAATTAAGCAAATAATTTGTTTAACTCCACTGTCGTCAGACATCTTACCAAATCTAAAACAAGATGTAAATGGTTATCGTGTGACGAAATGAGAACGCATTCATAAACACAACTTTATACCTTCTAGGTTACTTCCGGAATCTCCTATCCTCTTCCATTAAAGGTTTTATTGTCCTGACAATAAAACCTAAAAATAAAAAAGCACAACCCGGAGGCTGCGCAATTTAATTGTTATGCTGTGGCTTTATTTCTACGACGATTCATGCGATAAAATACTAAGTAAAGCGCTGGAATCATCACTAATGTAAACAAGCTTGAGAACGTCAGTCCTGCGATGATGGTAATGGCCAATGGTTCAAATAACGGATCCCCTGACAATGCAATTGGTACAAGGGCAATAATCGATGTAATCGTTGTCAACAGAATGGGTTTGATTCGGGCATAGCCTGATTCGATAATGGCTTCCTTAATATCAAGCTCTCCTGATAGACGACGAACTTCTACAAAGTCGATTAACACGACCGCATTTCGGACTACAATACCTGTTAGTGAAACAATTCCCATCACTCCTAGGAAGCTTAATGGTGTTTGCGTTAAGAACAAGCCAAGAATAGCACCGGAAATACCTAAGTAAACAGCAATCAGTACTAAGAACGGCAAGCTGAACGATTTAAACTGGAATGCGATAACTAAATACACCAGTAAAATAACAACTAAGAACAAAACACCAATTTCAGCAAAGAAAGCTTCTTGGTCAGAGTTTTCTCCACCCGTTGATAATTCATAGCCTTCTGACAATGATTCGCGCTCTGTATCAACGACATCTAACATTTTGTTTTCAAAGTCATCCACATCGCCAAATGCGCGAAGGGTAATTGAACGATCTCCTTCTTTATGCGGAACTTGCGCCAATTTCGTCGTATCTTCTGCTGTTAACAGTTCATTCATCGGCACCAATGTCGGTGGTCCTTGTTCACTAAGTGCCGGAACTTCAAATTGAGACAAATCAATTGGTTGCCCTTCATCAATTCCGGATTGCTTTAAGAACACTTGATACGGCATTTGACCTTCATAAATGGTGTATAGAGGCACCCCTTGTGTCAAAAGCTGAAGTTGATTCGTGACTAGACTGAGTGCAATTTTGTTTTCTTGTAATGCATCTTGGTTTGGTACATATTCAATTGCTGGAACCGGAGCTCCTAAATTATCCGTAACAATCGTTGCACCACTCGCAAGCATTTGCTCTTTTAATTGATCACGAATAGACGCTAATTCTTCGATATCTTCGCCTTTAATATCGACTGTAACTGGAGCTCCTACAGGTGGACCTTGAACAATCGTATCCAAGAAAATTTCAGCTTCCGGGAAACGCTCACGTAACTCGGGCTGCCATTTTTCGATAAAATCAGCGGACGTTGTTTGGTCACGGTCAATTCGGAATACTACTTGACCCGTATTGCCGCCTGTATTGTTCATTGAAGAGGCAAATAAGTTCGGTAAACCTTCGCCTGAGAAAATAGAAATTTCTGCGACATTGTCATCTTCAGACTCGACTTCCTCCGTTAAGTTAGTAAGAAATTCATCGGTATCTTCAATCGTTGTGCCTTCTGCAAGGCGGACGTTCATGGTCACTTCTTCACGGTCAGCTGCTGGGAAAAATTCAAACGGCGTAAAGATTGCGAGTGATAATAATCCCGTCGCTATTAACAAACCGCCGCCTCCAACAATTATTGGGCGTTTTAATACACCACGTAAAACTTTATTGGAATAAAACAACGCAAGTTTCTCGAGTGGTTTTCCTAAAAACCCAGGAGCTTTTGATATTTTGTTTGCTTTACGTTTTGTTTTTAAATATTGCATCATTGGTACAAGTGTAATCGATAGTATCGTTGATGCGATAATCGTGGTGATTAAAATACTTGGCAAGGCTTTGATAAAAGCCCCATTTCCACCGGACAGCAGCAATAATGGTGTAAATGTAACAACAATTGCTAAACTAGAAGCAATAATTGATGGATAAACTTCACGGACGCCAGTAATCGCGCCATTAAGTGCGGAATCTCCTAATTTATAACGTCGCTGAATATTGTCATTTACGACAATACTGTCATCAACTAAAATCCCGATCGCAATAATAAGACCAATCACGGAAATTTGGTTTAAATCGACCCCCAACCACGGAATCGGAATCATCCCGATTAACACAGAAGCCAGTACCGTTAACGCAACCGCAAACGATCCAAATAACGTTAATCCTGCTGTTGTGACGATCAATACGGCAAGTACGGCAATTGCCAATGAAACGTACAAGCTATCAAAAATCTTATTGACACTTTCTGCTTGAGATACGTATTTTTCAGCTTGAACGCCCGCCGGCAATTCTGTTGTGAATTCTTCAATGATGTTAGACACTTTTTTATCAACTGCAGGAACATCTTGTTCTGTCTGCAAAAAGACTGTGTATGAAATGGCATCTTCGCCTTCAAATGTCACAATATCTTTTGTTTGTTGATCTACTATTTCAATCGTTGCAACATCTGCAAGTGGCACTGCAGCTGCACCGACTTGTAATTCTTTTAACCTCTCAATGCCTTGCCCTTGTTGAACAGTTAGGCTTATTTGTTCATTGCCATTATCGTGTGTACCAAGTGATAGCGGTTGATTGGCTTGTTGAAGCGATTGGAGCACTTCAAATGGCTGAAGTTGATTTGCTGCCAGCTCTTCACTATTCAGCTCGATTAGCACTTCTTGTGAATTCAACCCTTTAACCGTCGTTCCAGCAACGCCAGAAACGACCTCTACCTTTTTAGATAAAGCTGACAAAGTTTCTTCCATATTTGCCAATTCTTCTTTATCTCCGTAAAACATATACGATACTAAAGGAGAAGTGAAGCTCAATTTTTCAACGGATGGTTCTTGTGCGTTATCGGGGAACCCTGAGGCAGCACTACTTGCTTGTTGCTGGAGGCTCTTCACCAAATCATCCGAGTTTTCTCCATCTTCTATTTCTAACGTAACAATAGAAGCAGAATTAGAAGAAATCGATTGCAAGGATGCAATGCCATCTACTTTTTGAATCCCACGCTCGAGTGGATTCGTAATAGAAGTTTCAACTTCTTCAGGTCCCGCACCTGGCAAAATAGTTGATATTAATACGAGACTTGACGGTGTTTCTGGAATTTCACGTTGTGGCAATGTAACAAAGACATAAGCTCCAACAATCGACAGAATTAAAATTAAAAATATGAATAACTTGCTACGATCTAATATGTATTTCATTATTCCGCCTCCTCCACCTTTTGTATAATTATTGTATAACTACAAAATTCAAAACACTAGTAAAAAGCTCGAAAAAAACCAGATGGATAATCCATCTGGTTTACAAGCTTGGCATCTGCTGCTGTTTCATCCAATATGCAGCGACAAATAACAACACCGGTAGCAAAATAGACATTCGGAACCAAATGCCTTCTCCACCCCAAAATATGAGTGCCATGGGGGGCAAAAGCGCAATTCCGCTCCAAGCTAGCGCTTTCCATGATCGTTTCCATAGACCGATAATCGCCAATATAATTGACCCAATCACCAGAGACCACAGCAAAATTCCAACCAAAAAAAAGCTCACTTTAATGCGCCTCCGTTCATCATCTTTCTTACTTAATCTATACCCGATTTTCAAAATAAACATACGTTACAACAAAAAAAGACAGCCTCTTCGGCTGCCTTCTCAAGTAAATTTTATAGGTTTTGGAAAAACAAACGAATAACATCCAAGCCACCGATAACGTTACCAGCAGCTGTACCTAAATTGGTCAACACGACAACCAATAAAACACGCGTCACTTTATTGTCCCAAAATCCTTTGAGCGTAAAAACGTCTTTCGACAATGTTTGGAAATCCCCAACATTTGGGCGACGAACATAGGCTTGTGCCAGTCCCGAAAACCATCCAGCAGCCAAAAGAGGATGCAAGGCACCAATTGGTCCGCCAACAAACGCTGTTAAAATCGCTAATGGATGACCAAAAGCAATCGCCGCTCCAATTGCGCCGAGACACGCTGTCCACAAAATCCAGCTTATCGTTTGGTCAATTCCCGCTGCTGGGTTGTTCATGAACGTAATAGCGATCATTGCAACCAACGCTAATGGAATCGCCCAGCCAATAACTTTTGGCCATTTCGATTTTGGTGGAACTTCTGATAATTTTTTTAAATCATGGTCGTTATGAACCTCTTTAATAATTCCCGGTACATGAGCAGCACCAAGAACAGCGACGATTTTTTTACCAGGAGCTTCTTTTATTTTTTGCGCCAAATACTGATCTCGCTCATCAATAAGCGGTGTTTTTAATTTTGGGAAAGCTTGTGTAAAGTCATCCATCACAGCGTTCAACGTATCTTGTGATTTCATTTTTTCCAAATCTTCTTCTGAAATGGTTTCTTTGCTAAAAATGCTAAAAAATACAGAAGTGAGCAGTTGCGCTTTTCCCATAAAGCCGATATTGCCCCAAATGCGTGAAAATGTCACTTGAATATTGCGATCGGCTAGTACAAGTTCCGCTCCAGCTTCTTTAGCAGAGGCAATTCCTTGAATCATTTCTTGTCCTGGCTTAATGCCAAACTGATCAGCTAGTCGGTTTTGAAACGAAGAAATAGCCAAGTTCATCAATAATAAACTCGCTTTTTTGTCTTTAATCACTTTAAAAATATCGGTTTCTTTCCATTTGCTATCTTGCGTTACCGATTCATAGCGTTGTGCATCTAATTCGATACAAACCGAATCAGGCTGTTCTGCTTCAATAACTGCCTTCACCTGCTCAGCACTTGCTTTAGATACATGTGCCGTACCGATTAAGATCAATTCTTTTTCGCCATATTCTATGCGTGTGATATTATCATCAATCATGCTGTACTTCCTTCATAGAACTATATTTCCCCTCATCCCAGATGAAAAGACTGTCTATTCTTTATAATGAATCAGAATAGCAAAAATATCAATGCTGCACCCTTTTGTTTCGTATAGAAAAAACAGAAAAAGATCACAAATCAGTCGCATTGAACGTATCGCCATCTTTTAAATTACCAGATTGAAACCCTTTTTTAAACCAGCGCTGGCGTTGTTCTGAACTACCATGAGTAAAACTTTCAGGAACGACGTATCCACGCGAACGTTGTTGAATGGTATCGTCTCCTACAGCACTTGCAGCCGTTAACGCTTCTTGCAAGTCACCTTCTTCTAGATATCCCATGCCTTGCGCATGATGTGCCCACACGCCTGATAAATAATCCGCTTGAAGTTCTAAGCGAACCTGCACTTTATTGTATTCTTCTTCGCTTAATTGATTGCGCAGTGGTTGCACTTCTTCCATCACTCCAAGTAAATTTTGAACATGGTGACCGACTTCATGTGCTACGACATAAGCCATCGCGAAATCGCCTGGCGCTTGGAATTGCGTTTGTAATTCATTGTAAAAACTTAAGTCGATATAAAGTTTATAATCGCCCGGACAATAAAACGGCCCAACCGATGCTCCCGCTGTTCCACAAGCCGATTCAACACTGCCTGTATACAGGACGAGTGTCGGTTCTACGTACTCCATGCCTTCTTCTGCAAAAACTTCTGTCCATACTTCTTCCGTATCTGCAAGAACGACCGAGACAAATTCAGCCAGCTCTTCTTCTTCAGGCGTTGCTTCGTAAGGCTGATTGGACGTGGTTCCAGTCGATCCACCTAATTGATCCATGATAACACCCGGATCGCCTCCTAAAAACGCGACTAGTAGGACGATCAAAAGGCCTCCGATGCCACCTCCGGCCACAATCGCTCCACCTTTACCTCTTCGGTCTTCAACATTTCTGCTGGCTTTTCTGCCTTTCCAATCCATAAGGGTCCCTCGTTTCACAATGGTTTTATAGTTAAGCATACCCGTTATCGCCATAGTTTTAATCCATTTTAGGAAGCCGGTAAATTAAAAATCGTTCACGCGGATCTTTATGAAAATCAGGCAATGGAATTTCTTTTACTAATTGAAAAGCCGTGCTCATTTCCAAGTAATCGCCATACTCTTGTGAGCCGAAAAATAAAACCACATCAACTGTTCGCGGAGTTTTTTCAGCCGAGCGCATAACTTGATTGAGAAAAGCGATAAACACCTCTACTGAAAAAGGATTAAAAAAATAAAATTTATTGTCTTGGTCTGCGACTTGATAGTCTTGCGCCAAACAATTATAGAAGCTAATGCTCGACTCAGCATCTTTATGCTGTTCAAGATAACGTTTTTTATTTTCGAGGGCTTCAGCGTAAAATACGGGATTCATCTCAATCCCAGCACTTTTCGCACCTAAGAAATGATGAACATAAAAATTTAAGCGTCCCTTGCCACACCCAACATCTACAAGTTGATCTTCCGGAATCACAGGATAATGCTCGAACAAGGTATCTAGTAAATCATATGGAGTTGGCTCGTAACGATTGTGGTGCAAAGAATCGTTGAATCCTTGTTGGTGCCCCACAGTTACGATGTTTAGTTGACTGTCATATGCAGGATCGTTCATTCTATTCCACTTCCTTCCCTAATAAAATTTTACGTTTTTCATCTTGCAATTAACAAATATATTTGTTATAGTACAGCTAATTCAATATTTCTTGCTCCATTTTTATGGAGTAGGATAGAGGCGCAAAAACCATCAGTAAGCAAAACGAGGACGATGAGGTCCATTGACGTTTGCCAAAAGGGGGATTTGCCGAAGTGACGGAAAACTCATGTTTCCGTGCGCTGGGTCTGTATTTAACAAATACAGGACTGTCATATAGGAAACTATATGGAGGGCTATCTGATGCACAGGAACGAATGGTAAACATTGTTTCTACTGCAGCAACAGGACCCCCCTGTTGCTGCTTTTTTGTTTATTCCTGACTGGCCCCTCACCTCTAAGCTACGAAAAAAATTAGAAAAGGGTGTGTTGTTTATGAATTTCGGCCAAATTATCACAGCAATGGTAACACCGTTCGACCAACAAGGAGAAATCGATTTTCCAGCAACCAAAAAACTAATCGAGCATTTGATCGCAAACGGCTCTGACGGACTTGTCGTCGCAGGTACGACAGGTGAATCACCTACCTTATCAACTGAGGAGAAAGTAGAGTTATTCCAATTTACCGTAAACACAGTCGCTGGTCGAATTCCGGTTATTGCAGGAACTGGATCAAATAATACGCGTGCTTCTATTTCATTGACGCAACAGGCAGAAGAAGTCGGTGTTGATGGAGTCATGCTTGTTACGCCATATTACAATAAACCTTCACAAGAAGGCATGTTCCAACATTTCCAAGCTATTGCCGATTCTACGAGTTTACCCGTTATGCTTTATAACATTCCTGGTCGTAGCGTGGTCAATTTGTCTCCTGAGACAATCATTCGCTTATCTCAAATCAGCAATATTGTTTCTGTCAAAGAAGCTAGTGGCGACTTGGACGCAGCTGCAGAAATTATCGAAAATACGCCAGACTCATTTACTGTTTACAGCGGTGATGACAGCCTAACGTTGCCAATGCTATCAATTGGTGGCACTGGAATTGTTTCGGTTTCTGCACACATTATCGGTAATGATATGCAAGATATGATTACGAGCTTTAAAACAGGTGATGTAAAAACAGCGGCAGCTATTCATAGACGTTTAGTGCCAACGATGAAAGCATTGTTTGCTGCGCCAAATCCGACGCCAGTTAAAGCCGCTCTTAACATCACTGGCGTTCAAGTAGGTGGTGTTCGATTGCCGATGATTCCATTAACAGAAGAAGAAACATTTACGTTACGTGAATCTTTACCGGATTTGCATTCAGAAGCTGTAACAAACTAAAGTCGAAAAAACGCTGAAGTCCACAAACTTCAGCGTTTTTTAGATTCGATTTATATTAGTCCGTAAGCACAGTTTCTGCCGTCAGCTTTTGCTTTATAGAGGTAGCTGTCTGCCCGTGACAGCCAGCTGCTTATTTCATCGCCAGGCATATATACCGCGACGCCAATACTGACAGTAACAGGTACATTTATCCAGTCAACAGACTCCATATATTTGCATATGGCATTGCCTTTAGCTAAACCTTCTTTAGCCCCAACGTCAGGCATAATAATCACGAACTCTTCTCCACCAAAACGTGTCACAATGCCATTTGATCCGACGACTTCTTCCAAACGTCTCGCTAACTCTTGTAATACGGCATCCCCTATTTGATGACCATGCGTATCATTGACACGTTTGAAATAATCGATATCTAAAACCAAAACAGCGACTTCGCGCCCTTTTTCCGCCTGCACTAAAAAATGTGTTAGCCGTTCTTCAAGATAGCGACGATTTTTTAAACCAGTTAGTGAATCTGTAATAGCTAGTTGTTGAAGCTCTAAATTTAAAGCGAGCAACTCTTGCTGTTTATTTTCAACTTCATTCATTAAAGCTTGTAATTTGTCGTATGCGTCAGCCGTTTCACGATTAATTTTTTCGGCATTGCGCTTGGCCATCAGTAATTCCTTTTCATACTCCCCGCGCACACTCATCTGAATCATAGCGCATTCGTAATACCCGCCCCGGTCTACTGCGTTCATTAACGCTGGCATAGAACCTGTTGTACTTTTTAATGTTAAAAACATTTCGTTTACAGTACCGTGCATTTTAATAGAAGGAGTAAAGTAGGTTTGAAAATACATCCGTGAAGCGATTGTCAGTAAATCATGAATATGGTGAGGATTTTCTACACCTGTTAAGTTCCGCAAGGTGTTATTGATTTCAACTATACGTAAGTCCCGGTCCAGAACTAAATAACCGCAAGGCGCTCTATCAAGTTGCTGTTCCATTGTCTTCACTCCTACTCTGCCAAGTACCTCTTGATGCATGTTACGGTCTCCTCGACATCGCTTAAATGTGGATTATGCCCCACCGCTTCCATCATCACCAATTTACTGCCGGCGATTTTTTCGTGAATGTAAGCACCAATTTCTACCGGTACAATCGCGTCAAACTTTGGCTGAAGAATTAAGGTTGGTACTGTCACTTTATCCAAGTGGTCGCGAAGATCTGAAGTGAACGTTACATTAGCAAATTGTCGTGCAATCATAGGGTCATTTGAACATAATAATTCCTCAAAATCTTCCGCCAGTTGAGGTCTCTCCTCATTTTGCATCACTACAGGCGCCAAATATTTTGCCCATTCTTTATAATTTATCTCCATCATATCCAATAATTCATCAATGTCCGACTGCTCAAATCCCCCGTTATAGCCTGGTTCGTTCATATAATAAGGCGATGGTCCAATCATGATCATTTTCTCCATCAACTTGGGCTGTTCAATCGAAGCCAACAAACCAATCATCGAACTAACAGAGTGACCAATAAAAATTAGCCCTTCCAATTCGAGTGCCGCGCAAACTTCCAATAAATCTTGCTTGTAACCCTCTAACGTACTGTAACGTTCTTGTGAGTATGCTGATTTATCACTATTTCCTGATCCAACATAGTCAAAGGTCACAACGCGATAATTCGCTTCAAATTTCACAATGGTATTGTTCCAAACTTGCTGATCACAACCAAATCCGTGACCAAATACTAAGGTTTTTTCCCCGTGTCCCGTCACTCGTACATTATTACGCTTTAAAATATCCATTTTCACTGTTGCTCCGCCTTTTGTGTGCTTCTCATGAGGAGAATAAATTAGATTACTAAAAAGTTAAATATATCTAATGATAGCATCAATAAATGGATTTAAAAGAGCTTAAACTAAAAAATTTACTGATTAAAAGTACTATTCACCTACCGTAATTTTATAACACAAAAAAATACAGCAGACAAAAATCTGCTGTATGACATATTTTCACAATATAATTTAGTAGAAATCGAATGATTGTCTATCTTTTTGTTCTGGCTAACTCAAGGGGTTTCAGGATTTATTTACCAGCTTGCTTTTTTAACACCCGGAATCTGCCCTTTATGCGCCAGTTCTCGGAAAGTGATGCGTGACATCCCAAATTTGCGCATAAAACTCCGTGGTCTTCCCGTCACTACACAACGATTATTTAAACGAGTTGGTGATGAATCTTTAGGTAGCTGAGCTAGTCCTTGCATGTCTCCTGCTTTTTTCAATTCTCTTCGTCGCTCTGCAAATTGGGCAACTAAAACTTGCTGTTTCTCGTGGCGTACAACTTTCGACTTTTTAGCCATTTTTCCACCTCTTTATACTAGTAATGATTACGATTTGTAGATTAAAAAATTATTTTGTTTCTCGATGAACAGTAACTTTCTTAAGACGTGGACTGTATTTTTTCAATTCGATTCGTTCAGGATTTGTTCGCTTATTTTTTGTTGTACTGTAATTTCGATCGCCTGTTTCTGTACATGCTAATGTTATGTTAACTCTCATTTTTTCCCCTCCTAAACGAGTACTTGAAATTTTGGTAGCGGGTCACAAAATGTTGTCCAATCTTGTTCTTTTTCTTCATCAGTCAACAAACAGAGATCTAGCTCTTTCACGATGGCTGACTGATTCATATCAATTCCAATCAACACTAGCTCAGTCATTTTCACGCCATTTTCTAAATCCCATTGCCCAGCGTACTCAATGCCAAGTGATGGCCCTGCTTGTGACAATAGAACGGCTGTGTCGTTTCTGGTTGCTAACCATAAAAACCCTTTGGCACGGACGATTTCCGCTGGCCATTGCAAAATCCAATCCATTAATCGCTGTGAATGGAACGGCTGTTGGCTGCGGTAAACAAATGAAGAGATACCATATTCCTCGGATTCAGGAATATGATCTTCGTTTAGTTCCTTAATCCAGCCTGCGCTTTGGCTTGATTTTTCAAAATCGAACAAGCCTGTATTGATCACTTTGTCCAAAGCTACTTTTGAATGGACAGTTTCAATGATTTGAGCATCCGGATTTAAAGTTGCTAGCAATTCTTTTAACTTGTTTTTTTCCTCTTGTGGGATTAAATCCAGTTTGTTCAATAGAATGACATTGGCAAACTCAATCTGATCGATTAGTAAATCAGATATTTCGCGAATATCTTCTTCAGATGCTCCTTGACTTCTTTCTAGTAGAGACTCTCCTGAAGCAAAATCCTTCCAAAAAGCATAGCCATCAACCACAGTAACTAACGTGTCTAAACGGCAACTTTTCGTTAAATCGATTCCTATTACTTCATCATGATATGTAAAAGTTTGAGCGACTGGTAAAGGCTCACTGATTCCCGATGACTCAATAACAATGCAATCAATCTCACCACGTTTTAACAGCTTTTCAACTTCTATCATAAGATCCTCTCTCAACGTGCAGCAAATACACCCATTCTGCATTTGGACTAGCTTTTCTGTAGTTTTTGAAAAGCCTCCTTGCTCTATGAGACTTGCATCAATATTCACTTCACTCATATCATTAACAATTACAGCCACTTTCAAGTTTTCTCGATTAGAAAGTAAATGATTCAGTAACGTTGTTTTACCGGCTCCCAAGTAGCCACTTAACACCGTAATTGGAACAGGACTCCCCATATACTCACCATCTTTCTTTTTTACAAATAGTAATGATTACGTTTTATATTGTATAAAAAATGAAACTGTAACGCAAGCTTTTATTTAAAAACCCGTTGGTTTGTTTTAAAAAACAACAGGGTACATTATCATTACCATGCTTTACAGGTGATTTTTCACTATTTAGGAGGAATTCGAAATGACCAACGAAGGAACAACATTAATCCAGTCATACGATGTACAAGCAGAAATTTTGCATAAAATTAACGAACTAAAAGCACAAGGCTTTAAAGAAGAAGATATGTATGTTATTGCGAAGCACGATGATCAACTATCTATGGTCCAAGGACAAACGAATGTTCATTTAGAGGCCCAAGAAGATGAAAACATTATGAGCAAATTCAAAGCTTTTATTTCTGGTGAAGATTCTACGCGACATGCTTTTACACAAATGGGCTTAGGCAGTAGCGAAGCAGACGATTATTATCGGCAAGTGGAAAACGGCAAGCTTGTGCTTTATGTTAACAGCGAATACAGCACAACTTATAAGCCCGAAACCAATACATCCACAACTGCTCGAATGGCAACTGCTGAAGAAGTGCATTTGCGCTCTCAACCAGAATCACTTAATCATAAAGAAGAAGCCAAGCCTTCAGAGCGCGCTATTCAAGATACAGAAAAGGTCAACAAAAACCATCACCGAGAAGAATCAGATATTGCGAACATGGTAGAAGCCAAAAAGAACCAACATCATTTATTTTAGAAGCCAAAGACGTATCCGAATGATTATTCGGATACGTCTTTTTTCCTATTGAGAGGTTTATTTTATACGTGTTGAAGGGTAAATAACTTTTAGCAAACTGAATCGGCACAATCAACATAGGAGGAATTAGGCATGGAAAAAAAAGAAAATAAACTCATCGGACTTTTTGATGTACAAGCAAAAGTATTGATCCAAGTCGGCCAATTAAAAGCAGCGGGATACGAAGAAGAAGAATTGTATTTAGTATCCAAGCACGATGAACAAATAGACTTGCTGATTACTCATACTGCCGTTCATATCGATACGCAAGACCGTGATAACTTCAAAGGCAAACTCATATCGTTTTTAGCTGGTGATGATATCACAAAAGATGCTTTTAACCGAATGGGATTAGACGAAGAAGAGACCGATTATTATTTCCAGCAAGTCGAACTCGGCAAACTCCTCCTCTACACAAGCAGTCGACCGGCAGCGGCAATACACTCAGAAACCAACTTGCAGACAGATCCTCGAGTTGATACAGAAGAACAATCTCTTGCATTACACGAAGAACGTTTAAGCGCTGAGAAGAACAAAATTCAAACAGGTGAAGTCCAAGTTCATAAACAGATGGTTGAAGAAGACAAAGAAATCCAAGTGCCTGTGGAACGCGAAGAAGTTGTTGTTGAAAGACGAAGCGCTTCAACTGCAACAGCTGGTCATGAAGAATCAGAACTAACTCCGGCACAAGTATACGAAAAAGGTGATGCCATCCACATTCCACTTACTGAAGAACGCCTCGACATTAACAAAAAACAAGTGGTCCGTGAAGAAATTGTCATTGGTAAACGTATAGTTAAAGATGTTCAAGTGGTGAACGAAACTGTGCGTCGCGAAGTTGCAGACGTTGAAGAAAGTGGAGTCGTCAATCGCGTGGATCAATAAAACAAGAACGAAAAGAAGGAAGAGACTAAAGTCTCTTCCTTCTTTTCGTTCTCTTTAGTTGCTAACATTACACTGCGTTGAAGCTTACTATTCTCCTGCTATCTCCGGCATGCTTTTAATATGCAAGTCGCGCTGCGGGAATGGAATTTCGATGTTCTGCTCAGCAAACAGCCGGTTAATGCGGAAATTCAATGCGCTTTTTGTTGTGATGACTTGGTTGGAGTTGGCGATCCACACCATCAATTCAAAATCGAGAGATGACTCGCCGAATGCCGAAAAATTGACGAACGGCTCCGGGTCCAATAGAACAACGCCACCTTCCTGATGCTCTTCTTGTGCCGCTTGCAACAGCACTCTTTTAATCTTTTCAGCATCGGTTCCGTAGGCAACACCGACCGGTACGACAAGCCGCATGCGTGGATCGCCATACGAACGGTTAATCACTTGCTCTTCGAGGAAATAGGAATTCGGGACGATAACGTGTTCATTATGAATCGTCTTGATGACGGTCGAACGCAGCGAAATCTTATCGACATCGCCGATCAAATCATCAATAATCACCCGATCACCGACTTTTATCGGTCGTTCGAACAGCAAAATAATACCCGAGATAAAGTTAGAGGCTATGTTCTGCAAGCCAAATCCGATCCCTACGCCAAGCACCCCAGCAAATACTGTCAAGGCGCTCAAGTCTAAACCGACCGTTGTCAAGCTGACGAGAATGGCAATGGCCATCACGGTATAATGGAACATGCGATCGAATGTGTAGCTCACACCCCGATCCAAGTGGTAGCGCTGATAGACATTCGGCAAAATATAGCGCGTAATAATTTTTGCTCCTCGGTTGGCGAGCGACACGATCAAGATGACCAGAATTAACAGGAATGCCGTGATTTCGACATTGCCAAATTCAAATAGCCGGTCGAACATCCAGTCCGAATCGGAAAAATAAAAAATCATGAACAGTAAAATCCCGTAAGTCGTCGCCCAGTTCAACAAGCTTCGCAAAATTGAATCGACGTGCCGGAACATCCGTTTTTTGCTTAAGCGGCGGGAAATTGCAAGTACGACAGCCCTCACGAGAAAAATACACGTTACGTAAAACAAAAACAGCAGCAATTCGGTCCATTCGATTTTCTCAAACACCTCGTACCAATGTTCGGTCAGTTCTTCCGGTTGTATCGTTAGCAGCATGCCCTTCTCCCCCTTTCAGCATCATACGTTTTACTCACTCTTCTTCAATCCGCGCAAAATATTGACCTTTCCGGTTCGAAACGTCGACCGTTGCGACCATACCCTCTTCCTGCCCTTTTCTATATATAGTTTCTATTCAAACACACCCCTATAACAATGTATATAACAGGAAGTAAATCTACTCCGTCAACTTCCCATCTCACTTTCTCACGTCATGCTATACTAAAAGCATCCACTATCGAAAGGATGATTCTTTTGTCAGAACTGACTCATTTCAATGCTCAAGGTCGTGCCAAAATGGTCGACGTCTCCGATAAAAAAGACAGTGTACGAACTGCTCGTGCGACCACTTCTGTTTTATTAAACAAAGCAATTTACCAACAAATTAAAGAAGGTACCAATAAAAAAGGGGATGTTTTTGCAGTTGCTCAAGTAGCTGGCATTATGGCAGCTAAAAACACTTCGCAAATCATCCCGATGTGTCATGCATTAGCACTTAGTGGTGTGGACATTGAATTCGAATGGAATGTCGATGAAGATGCTAATCATTTCGAAGTGTTGTTGACCGTTGAAGTAAAAACAAAAGGACCTACAGGGGTCGAAATGGAAGCTCTTACCGCTGCTTCTGCTGCTGCACTGACAATTTACGATATGTGCAAAGCTTCTGGCAAAGAAATGGTCATCGGACCGACGATGTTGCTCGAGAAAACTGGCGGGAAATCTGATTACGCGCGTGACTAAATTGTTACTTTATGAATTTAAAAACCCTGTGGTAATGTCATTCAACTGACAATGCCACAGGGTTTTTCGTTAAGCAATTATGAACGTGATTGATGTTTCGTCAATTCCGAATAAATATGCTTAATCTCTGGCAAGATCAATCGCTCCATTGCCAATTTTACAGCCCCACGCGACCCTGGCAATACAAAAATGGCTTTATCATTGGCTACGCCCGCCGCCGCTCTGCTAAGAAGGGCCTTAGTGCCGACATCTTCAGTGAAGCTTACGTAACGGAAGAGTTCTCCAAATCCTGATATTTCTTTCTCGAAAAGTGGCTGAATCGCTTCTAATGTGACATCGCGTTTAGCTATCCCTGTTCCTCCAGTTGTAATAATCGCATCAATATCATCACGGCCCAACCAGTCAGAAATCGTTAGTCGAATGCGTGCGATGTCGTCTGGAACTAACGCATAGTCACTAATTTCTAGCTCATGATCTTTAGCCATCTGTTGTACAAGCTGACCCCCAGTATCGGTTTCTTCTGTCCGGGTATCACTAACAGTTAACACCGCAATCCGCACTTGATGGTCTGTGTGAAACGTTTCCGACATATAATCGCCCCTTTCTGATTAGCCAAATACTTGGTGATATAATTTCCGACCTTCTGCTATATTGTGAACGCCATGAATTAGCAAGCGACCATTGCCGAACAATACCATGCGGTGATTGAATACTTTCAGTTCAACAAAATAAGGCGTTCTTTTTACACCAGCTGCTAATCGGTTGCCGACCTTTTCGGCGTCATCTAATGTAATTGGACGGTTCGCATCAGGTAAAATTTGAACAGCATCGCGTCCGCATAAAACTGCATAAGAACTCGAGGCTGTTTCATTAAGTGACGGGAATACCGCATCTTCTCCGCACGTTTTGCAGTTAGGATCTTTAATGCGCGATACGCCAATATCCATTTGACTATTGTCCCATAAATTGAAATGATGAATTTTTTTACGTATTGCATCACGGTTACCACTCAACCACTTTAAAGCTTCTGTACATTGAAGCGCTGCTGTCACTTGAACAGCTGGTGAGATAATGCCGACTGTATCACACGTTTCATTAATGGCTGGAAGAATGGGTATTAAGCAACGAAAGCATGAGCTTTCTCCAGGCACAAATGGAAATACGACTCCTGAACTGCCAACACAAGCACCGTATATCCAAGGCACGCCAAATTTCACAGAAGCATCGTTGATCAACAAACGTGTTTCAAAATTATCCGTCGCATCCAAGATCAAATCACTTACTGCTGCCAACTTTTCCATACCTGCTGCATCGAGATGTTCTAAATAGGTGATTAACTGCAAATCGCTGCGAATGGCTTTTAGTCTTTGCTCAGCCGCTGCCACTTTTGGCATCATTTGACGTGCATCTTCTTCCGTAAATAATTGCTGGCGCTGCAAATTGGATACTTCAACGTAATCACGATCGACCAAATGAATCGTTCCAATACCAGCTCGTGTCAAGGTTTCTGCAATCGCTGAACCTAAAGCTCCGCAACCAACAATGGTAACGGTCGCAAGTGATAAGTGTTGCTGCCCCGATTCACCAAGTGGTTTGAATAAGATTTGTCTTGAATAACGTTCATCCACAGTGATTCCCACTTTCTAGACGCTTGATCTCTCAAACGATCTTATCTATCTTATAATTCTAAGCGTACCGTTTCTTCAGTCATCTGTCCTTTTTCAATTCTCATAATACGGTCGGCTAATTTTTCAGCATCCGCAATTCGGTGTGTTACGAAAATAATGGGAATCTGCCACTTTTCGTGAATTCGCAACAGTTCATTTTGACAGCGGTCACGATTGGCATCGTCCAATGCTGAAAAAGGTTCATCCAACAATAAAATATCTGGCTGTGCAGCTAACGAACGCGTCAATGCAACACGTTGCTTTTCACCACCCGAAATTTGGTGTGGGTATTTTCCTAACAAACCGGTAATGCCAAGAATTTTCGTTAATTCCGTAATATGTGCAATAGCGCTTTCTCTTGGTACTGCGTAGAGAATATTTTGTTCTACGGTCAAGTGCGGAAATAGTGCATAGTCTTGAAATAAATAACCAACTTTGCGCTTTTGTATTTTTAGTGGCTTTTGATCATCGCTATAAAATTTTCGTTCATTCAATGAAATTTCACCAACATCCGGATGGACAATACCCGCGATGCAGTTTAATAGCGTCGTCTTACCCGAACCAGAAGAGCCAACCAATGCTAAAATTTCTTTATCCAATCTAAATTGCATCGTTAAACTAAAATGATCTAATTGCTTTTTGAAATCCACTTGCAGCATTTGCTCATTCCCTTCCGATTCGTACAGCGGTCTTTTTACGCCAATAATTAACCCAGGTAATTGCAGCTACTCCAAGAGACGACACAATCAATACCCAAAACAAAGCTTTTTCCATATCTCCTGCTTCATAAGCAAAATAAATAGCCAGTGGTATGGTCTCTGTTACCCCTGGAATATAGCCGGCAATCATTAGCGTCGCACCAAATTCACCGATACCGCGTGCAAAAGCTAAGATTAATCCTGCCAATATACCCGACCAGGCAAGTGGAAATGTAATGGTCCGAAAAATTCGCCATTCGGATACACCCATGGTTCGGGCTACGTTTTCCCAACGTGGATCTACTTTTTCAAAAGCAGCTAAAACACTTTGATACATAAGCGGCAACGACACAACAAACGAAGCAATCGCAGCACCAATCCACGTGAACACTACCCGAAAGCCAAGCCACTGTTCAAGTAAAATACCTAGAGGTCCATTTACCCCAAACAATACAATTAACCCAAAGCCAATTACGGTTGGTGGCAATACTAAAGGCAATAAAATCAACGCTTCGAGAAAACTTTTGCCAAAAAAATCACGTCTCGTCATAAAGCGAGCCAGCGCAAGACTCACGATAAACACAAACAACGTTGAAATCACTGCAACTCTGAGCGATAACCAAAGCGGAGACAAATCATAAGCCATCATGGCGTTTCTCCAGCTATCGGCATAAATCCATATTCTTTAAGAATGGCTTGCCCTTTTGAGCTAGTGACAAATTCCCAAAAAGCAGTTGCTGCAGGCTGATTTTCGGAATCCGCGATGACTGCTCCTGGATAGATAATTGGATCTGTCTGCCCTGGCACTTCAAGTGTCCCATTAATTTCCCGGGAAATAACCGCATCTGATGAGTAAATAATTCCGAGTTCTGCATTTCCACTTTCCACATAAGTAACGACTTGACGAGCATCTTTCGCATAAATAAGACGAGAACTAAGGGAGTTCCACAAGTTTTCGTTTTCTAATGCTTTTTTTGAATATGCGCCAAGCGGAACACTGTCCGGTTCTCCAATCGCAATCTTTTCTTCTGTATTCAAGACGAGTTCTTGAAAATCAGTTGTTTCCGGAAATTCTTCTAACGATGCTAAAACGAGCTGGTTTTCAGCAAACGGTTTGATGCTATCTATATCTATTAACTGTTGAGATTCCAGTAATTCCATATCTTTTTCACTAGCTGACAAAAACAAGTCGGACGGTGCACCTTGTTCAATTTGGCTTCTCAGTTTGCTAGAAGAGCCATAATTGAAGGTCAGCTCAATATTCGGTTCTATTTCATGAAATTGTAGTTCCATTTCTTTCATTACATCTGTCAGACTAGAGGCCGCTGAAACTAACAATTTTTCGTCATTTGCCGAAGTATTGCTACAACCATTCATCAACAGAGCCAAACTTATAAGACCCATCGTTTTTTTCATTTTAAGGACTCCTCATGCATTGAAGTAGAGCTCAGCTATTTTAGTGAAGCTTCTTTGTACTTACAGTATAACGTCCGTAGAAGAGAAGCTGAATCATTTTCCGAACAAACTTTAGAAAGAACACAGCCCCCGCTCTTTTTGGAGATATTTAGGTTAGAATAGAGGGTAAGAACAGCATTTATCAATTGGAGGAATTGCAATGAAGTTTGGTATTATTGGAACGAACTGGATTACCGACCGATTTATTAAAGCGGCTAACGAGCATCCTGAGTTTACAATTGGAGCCGTATATTCTCGGAAACTAGAAACTGGCAAGGCTTTTGCGGAAAAGTACACAATTGATAACGTCTATACCGATATGGCGACTATGTTCAGCAGCGGACATATTGAAGCGGTTTACATCGCATCACCCAATGCTATGCATGCTGAGCAAAGCCTATTGGCGATGAAACACGGCATTCATGTTCTTTGTGAAAAACCGGCTGTTACGTCAATTGAAGAAATGGACCAAATTATTGAAGCTTCAAGAACGTATAAAACAACTTATATGGAAGCGATGAAATCGACATTGTTGCCTTCTTTTTTGAACTTGAAGAAAAATATCGATAAAATCGGTCCGATTCGTCGTTTTGTGTTTCATTACAATCAATATTCTTCTCGTTACGATAAATATAAAGAGGGCATTATTGAAAATGCCTTTAAGCCCGAACTTGGCAATGGCTCTAAAATGGATTTAGGCGTTTATTGCATCGCACCGATTATTCATTTGGTTGGCGCCCCTGAGTCTGCAATGAAAAATCAGTTTCTATTATCTACAGGTGCTGATGGACAAGGCAGTATGATATGGAATTACGCTGATATGGAAGCGGTTATTATGTATTCGAAGATTTCGGATTCTTTTCTGCCAAGTGAAATTCAAGGCGAGAATGGCACCATTGAAATCGACCGCATAAGTGATCCAAAGAACATTACGATTAAGTATAGAGACGGGCAGACTGAAGACTTGTCTGTGGCGCATGACTTTGACTCGATGTATTACGAATTGGCAGAGTTTATCAGCTGCGTGAAAAACAAGCAGTTGGAATCAACGATTAATACACATGATATTTCCCGTGAAGTGACGAAGTTGTTGACGTAGGAAGCAAAGAAGAAAGCGCTCCAGGCGGACGCTTTCCGGGGGGCCGGCTTCAGCCGCTTCCCTCGCTCCGCTCAGTCCAGGGTCTTCAGCTCGTCCTGTTCCCCCTGGAGTCGCCGCCTTTCGCACTTTCATCTGAGTATGTTGTATTTAGACATATAGCAGAAGAAATAGAGTATCTTTAATTTTGAAGAATAGCTTATTCAATTAAAAAGCAAAGGACGTGCCTTATGATAAAAGGGATTATATTTGATTTTGACGGGTTGATTTTTGATACGGAAACACATCAATATCATATTCTTCAAGAGATGTTTAGCGAATATGGCAGTGAATTGCCGCTTGGGCTGTGGCAAAACGAAGTGGGTACGGACGGTGGGTTTTCGCCGTTTCATTATATGGAGCAGCAAATTGGCAAACCAGTTGAACACGCGTTGCTCAATAGACAATATGAAGAAAAGTTTCTTTCGGTATTGTCTAAGGAAAAGCCACGTGATGGTGTAGTTGAGTATTTGCAGATGGCTAAGAAGCTGGATTTGAAAGTGGGCTTAGCATCGAGTTCGAGTTATCGCTGGGTTTCAGGTCATTTGAAAAACTTAGAGCTGTTTGATCACTTCCACTGCATTCGCACTTCGGATCATGTTGAAAAAGTAAAACCTGATCCTGCTTTGTATCTTCAAGCAGCCGAGGGTTTAGAGTTATCTCCTGAAGCCTGTCTTGTTTTTGAAGATTCGGCTCACGGAGCAACAGCTGCTAAGCGCGCGGGTATGAGTTGCGTCGTTGTGCCGAACAAAATTACGCGCACAATGGAATTTGGTCCCGTAGAGCACCGGTTGGATTCGATGGCAGATATGCCATTGAGGGATCTACTGGATTTTGTAGCGGCGATAAAAGTAAAACCGTAAAGATCAAAAAGATGGTTCAGGCATTGCGCCTGAACCATCTTTTTATTTTTTCGCCGTATATTTTCGAATAGCTGGCAAAATTTCTGTCCCGATCAAGTCGATATTGCGTTTTAAGCGGTCAATCGGCACGCCACCAAAATCCATTTGCGCGATATAACGTTGATGACCAAACAATTCATGTTGGTATAGAATTTTTTCGATAATTTGCTGTGGACTACCAATGTTCATAACGCTATCCATTTGGGCGCCGTGCATGAATGCGGCTTGTGGGTAACCTTGACCGTTGGTTTTTCGCATCCCTTTATCCACATGTGGATAAACTTCTTCCATGGCTTGTTGGGTCGTTGCAGCCACGTTGAAAAATCCAGCAGTCGCGACAGGTAATTCAGAGGGACTAAAGCCACTTTCTTCAGCTGCTTCACGATAAGCATCAATCGTATGCTTGAACGTTTCTGCAGGACCACCAAGCGTTGCAAGCATCATCGGCACACCGGCATGTCCAGCTTTAATAGCACTTTCTGGATGACCGCCAACTGCACGCCAAATCGGGAGCGAACCTGTAAGCGGACGCGGAATAACTTGTGCGCTACGTAGCGGAGCACGGAACTTCCCGCTCCAATCGACCGTTTCTTCTTTATTGATTTGTAATAGCAACTCAAATTTCTCTTCATACAATTCTTCGTAATAACGAATATCGTAGCCGAGCAATTCAAATAGCCCCACTCGCGATGCTCGACCGGCAATGATTTCTGCACGGCCATTTGAAATCAAATCAATGGTCGCGAAATCTTCAAACACACGCACCGGATCTGAGGTGCTAATAATGGTAGAGGAACTAGATATTTTAATATTTTTTGTCGCTTGCGCAATAGCCGCGAGTACCACCGTATGTGCTTGAGTGGCAAAATATTCTTGATGGCTTTCACCGACACTGAAAAAGTCGAGTCCAGCTTGATCGGCTAGTTCCGCCAAACCAATGATTTCTTGAATGCGTTCTCCTGCAGAAATTCGTTGCCCTGTATGCGGGTCCGGAAGATGATCTCCCAATGTGTAAATTCCAAACTCCATGCCCTTGTCTGGATTGATGCGGTACTTTTCCATATCCACTGTCCTTCCTGTTTCCCACTCATACTTTATAGTCTCAGTATAAGTTAGCCTGCAGATAAACTAGAACTAATCTGCCTACCTTTATAAAATCTAGCTTAAAGATTTAGTATTTATTTTAATTGCGTAGCGGCAATACCCAAATAGGAAGCCGATTCTTGCGAAGTTTTACATGTTTATTTTCTCCACAAAAAAAACTTTCCTTATGATCGGAAAGTCGAGTGATAAAAGCTTATGGTTCAATTAATTAGTATTTGCTAATTCTTTCCCACTTTTTTTTGGCACGTTCGGATATCGTCCCTTCTTTACCGGATATGATACCTGCAATCAAGATGATAATCGAGATGAACAGTAAGAATAATATCGGCAATGTCCAACCCCTACCTATGTCGTAGAGGACGCCTGCAAAAACAGGGCCGACCGCCGCTAACATATAACCAAATGATTGAGCCATTCCTGACAATTCCACTGCTTCTCTTCCATTTTTCGTTCTGAGTGTAAAGAATACCATTGAAAGACTAAACCCACTTCCTCCAGCAATTCCAAGAAAGATTGCCCATAACGGGACCAGCATCATACTGCCAAAAAGTAAGCCTGAAAATCCAATCATAAACAACAAAGCCGTTCCAATAGCGAGACCAACTTGGTTTTTTAGCTTTAAAGCAATCACTGGCACCACGAAGGTGGTCGGAATGATTGCCGCTTGCATTAAAAAGACCATCCAGCCGGCAGAACGGGCATCATATCCGATTGTATTCAGTATATCTGGCATCCAGGCGATTAACGTATAAAACATCAGTGACTGTCCACCCATAAATAGAGTGACACTCCAAGCAAGTGGCGAACGCCATAACTTGGTTTTTTCTTTTGTTTTTATAGTTTTTTTTGATACTGCGCCTTGTTTTTTGCGTAATTGCGGAAGCCAAACAAGTAATGCGACAACGGCAAGTAACCCCCAAATACCAAGTGCGCCTTGCCATCCCATATTGCCAACACTAGAAATCGGTACGCTTAAACCAGAACCTAAAGCACCGAATATATTCATGAAGACAGCATATATACCTGTCATAACGCCAATTCGATAAGGAAAATTCATTTTGATAATTCCTGGAATCAAGACATTCCCAATAGAAATTGCCAAACCAATAAGAAGTGTCCCTGTAAACAAGAAACCGATTCCTGTTACCGAACGTATCGCAATCCCGATAATAAGTAAGATCATTGAAAAGGCTATGGTCCATTGCATACCGATACGATTTGCGATCTTCGGCGCAAATGGAGAAAGTATAGCAAAGGCGATTAAAGGCAATGTCGTGACCAATCCTGCTACTGCATTGCTAATGCTAAGATCTTCACGGATAAACGACATAAGTGTTCCGACTGACGTGATCGGTACCCTTAAATTCGCCCCGATTAACACAATACCAATTAGCAATAACCAGCCAGCTTTCTCAGTATTGTTGATTTCTGTTTGTTTCTTCATCCTAATCCTCCAACAACTTACTTATCTATTCTTTTAACCATCTATATCGGTTTTGATACACGGTGTTGCACTTTTTGAGTTGCTTCTCTTCATACATTCCATCCCTTTAAATTTTCAGGATGATTGGCACCTTGGATATTGTAGCGTTAAAGAATAGTTTTGTATATCACTATAATTTTTACAAACCGTAAAAAATCCCTCCTTTTCTAAAGGAGGGAAGATGTTTTAATCTACTTTTTTAACCACAGTATGTGCGTAAAGGTCATTCGGGTATTTTTCACCTTTGTACTTATCGTAGCGGCTACGGTCTTTTGCATACATGAGAGGGCCTATCGTATCTCGGTAGACAATGTGCTTTAGAATTTGCTCTGAGCTCAGCTCTCCACCCGCTTCATCTTTTAAGGTAATACCCATCATTTTCTGACCAGCTGTTTGACCGTTCATTCGGAGCTGCGCATACTCAAGTCCCCAAAACACTAAATGTGGAGAAACCATTGCATGGAAAAACGGACTTTTTATTTTCTTTTTCAATAGCGGTTCTAACGCAAATGACACAGTAGTAGCAATCGCCGAATCGATCAACAACGCTTTGGCACGTTTTTTCGTCAATTCATACATGATCTTCATCCTTTCGTTAGTAGTAGTAAACCAAACACTAGTCCAACAAATATTGTTTCAGACCAGTCATACCAATATCGCTTTTTGTCTCTGTGCAGTAACCACTCTTCAAGCCCCGTAACAAATGTTTGGAGAATAAAGAGACCGGCCAGAGGGCTTATCAGGATAGCTACAGAAAGTTCTGTGGAATCTAGTTCTGCAATCAAATACATACACACGTAAATAAAACCTATAAAAATAATTCCTTGCACAATCATTATGTACCGATTTTTGTCTTCGTGAAAAAAACTTCTCGAATCTCTTTTTATTCCACGCTTTTTCTTCAAATATACGTTTGAAACAAAAAAATAAGACATGACAAGAACAAACAATCCAATATATACCATAACCTCCATATGCAAACCCTCCTTTAACTGTTAAAATTCTACAAAAGAAGCGCGTTTACCTTCTATTTATTTTTCCTAATCGACTGGGGGCATATACATTGAATACGGATACAGATTCACTTGTCACTTTTCTGATTGCTTTCGGCGTACCTGTTGGCATGATGATAAGGGCTTATTTCAAAATGAACGAGACGGACCAACAGTCGGTAAAATCCGATTTTGCTTCACCTAGTTTCCTATTGAGCATAGGCTCTGTTGCTTTAGGGAATTTTCTTATTGAGTTTAGCGATACCTTTTCCACCCCTACCCTACGATTAGTCGGTTTTGTTTTACTGGTTATAGGTGCCATTGGCTCGAGTATCATTACATGGAAATCTAGCAAAGTCAAAAGTCTACTCATTGTCGCCTTGTTTTCAGTTTTAATCTACTTCCACCTTATTTAGCTAACTCACCCATTCGTTTGCTTGGATCTATTTTAGGGAACTAATAACTTAATAACTTAGCCTTAAAAGGAGTGAATAGCATGATATTTTTAATTGTTTGGCTGTTGCTTATTGGCTATGCTGTTTTTCTGGCACCAGGCGGCGAAACGGATCCGATTTTGTCGGCTATTTTTAGTGGCGATCTTGGTGCGATTGATCCACTCGTACTCGCCGTTTTTAATGCACTCGGCTTGTTTCCAATGATGTTTGTAACTTTATTATTTTTAAATGACCGACAAAAATGGCCGGCGTGGCCGTTTGCCTTATTGTCTTTTGGCATTGGTGCTTTTGCGCTTCTTCCTTATTTTGCGTTCGGCAATCGAAAAACGGACAGAAGGCTCCGAACTCCAGTCTGGCTCGTTCGGTTTCTCAGTTCGCGGTTTTGGCTCGTTGTCTTAATGCTATTCTGGGTCATTAATGCACTAACCTTACTGCAAGGATTTTCACTCGCCGCTTACCAAGACGCGTTCTTTTCGTCAAGTCTTGTCTCGGTTATGACCGTCGACTGGTTTGTGCTTTGGGGTTTATCAGTCTACAGCGTCTATCATTTTTATCCAAAAGCCAAACGCAAGTCACTCGCTTGGATTCCGATTTTGGGACCGATACTCGTACTGTATTTAAACAAAAAGTCGTTACGCTAAAATCAGCGTAACGACTTTATCTTTTTTACTGAGCTGTTAGACCACCATCAATGATAAATTCTGAACCTGTCGAATAGCTTGCATCGTCAGAAGCTAAGAACAACACCATGTTCGAAACTTCTTCAGACTCTGCAAGACGTTTCATCGGAATTGTTTTAGAGAATGCTTCAACAGCTGCTTTAGTATCTTCTTGAACCACCATTGGCGTTGCAATAACGCCTGGGTGTACAGAGTTTACACGGATGCCGTAGTTTGCACATTCAAGTGCTGCCGCTTTTGTCATTCCGCGAACTGCGAATTTCGTATCTGTGTAACCAATTGCCCCACCTACAATACCGTTCATCGAAGAAATATTAACTATCGAACCGCCACCAACTTTTTGCATTGCCGGAACGACTGTTTTCATTCCAAGGAATACAGATACTTGGTTAATGTCTACAATACGCCGGTATTCTTCTTCAGTCATTTTTAAAATTGACTTGGCCATTGTGATACCGGCGTTGTTTACCAATACGTCTACTTGACCAAATGTCTTTTCAGTTTCAGCTACAACTTTCTCCCAATCTTCAGCGCTCGTTACGTTTTGCTTTACAAAAACTGCATTGTCTCCAAGTTCTTTCGCTAACGCTTGCCCTTTTTCTTCGTTTAAATCGGTGATAACCACTTTCGCACCTTCATCGATAAATTTCTTTGCGTGAGCCGCACCCATCCCTTGCGCTGCTCCCGTAATAATTGCTACTTTGCCTTGTAAACGTGCCATTTTTTCTTCCTCCTGAAATTTAATTAGAATTCGATTCCACTTTAAACTACATATGTAAATTAACAAACAACTAATCTACTTGTCTACTAAAAAGCTTTAATGTCATACTTACTATATATTTCCGTCCATTTTCCGGACACATTAGGAGGAAAACGAGATGCCTAGCACAGAAGACCGTCGTATTCTTCGAACTCAAAAAATGCTAAAAAACGCTTTACTAGAACTATTAAATGAAAAAGAATTGTCGCAATTGACTATTACAGAAGTTGCAAAACAAGCTGGATGCAATCGCGTGACGTTTTATTCACATTATAAGGATTTGAACGAATTGCTTACAGCTATCGTTGAAGACTACTTGGATGGCCTCGCCGACTATTTCCGAAAAAGCTTCCAAGGGTTAGAGCGCTTTTCGTCGACAGACGTTCAGCGGCAGTTGCCGATTTTCGAGTACATTTATCAGCACCAGTCGATTTTTACATTGATTATCACAGGGGAAATACTCCCCGGCTCACAAAACCAGTTTTGCGAAGCCCTTGCACAAGTTGCTGCAACCGAATTACGTCTCGAAGAAGAAAGCGATTTGGAAATTCCAACACTCACTTCCTTTATGACTTATGGAACATTAGGTTTCTTTCTCTATTGGATCAAACAAGATTTTAAAGACTCTCCAGAAGTAATGGCAGCTAAACTAGCCCAGTTACACGGCAAAATGTATGAGGGGTCGGTTGTGTTGGACAAATAACTATATCGAAAAAATCTTGGATAACTGTATTTTCCGAAGCTTATCGCTCGCTTTCCGTGGGGCGGGAATCGAGCCTCCTCGTTCGCTGACGCTATCTGCGGGGTCTCTCAACAAACCCGCTATTCCCACAAGAGTCGAGCAAACGCTTCTTCAAATACGGAGATAACTTACTTATTTTTAACTAGTAAAAGCAGCTGGTTTTCATGAAGTATAGGAGAATATAAACTTATTCCACATTCTGAAAAAAAGGCATTCCCCCGAAAGGAAATGCCTCAGCTTGTAGACAAAAGAGGTATTGGGAATAATTTTCTCCAATGCCTCTTCTTATTGACTTCTTTATTTATAGAAAACCTCGATATTATTTGACCCACCTATTTATTATAGACTCTAGCGTT
This sequence comes from Planococcus halocryophilus, assembly GCF_001687585.2. Classification (GTDB taxonomy): domain Bacteria; phylum Bacillota; class Bacilli; order Bacillales_A; family Planococcaceae; genus Planococcus; species Planococcus halocryophilus. Next base: position 3,121,757 of record NZ_CP016537.2, read on the forward strand.
GGCGTTTCTACGGGGTAGACGAAGCAAGAAGACAGGTGGTTTTCCTGGCTTCTTGCGGGAGTTATCCCCAGAGCGACCAACGCGGTTTTCTGACTTTGCAAACTGCAAAAGCGGACTTTGTTTACAGTCTAAGGCATTCCCCTAAAGGGAATGCCTTTTTTATTTAGATAATAAATCAATTCATTTGAGTTATGGCAACTGTGATGAAAATAATAATTGCGAGTCCTCCAAGCATTGAGTTAATGAGGGACACTTGATATTTTCGTGAACCTTTCAAGTACTTCCACTCCAAAAAAATTTGCGTGGCGTTTCCTACGAAGAAAATCATAAATATCCAAAAGAAAAATGATTCTAATGAATTTTGCATGTTTACCGCTAGAACAATTATCGCCAAAATCATTAGCCAATTATTCCACCGCTCAAACTTCTTCACTGGAATCCCCGCTTGTTCTTCTTGATTAATGCCAAAACGTTTTTTCAAAAACATTCTCAAAAAAGCGAAACCAATAATAATGACAAACCACAGAAAAAAGACGATTTCCATTTGCCACACCTCCAAAACCTTTTTCTATTCTACGAAGCAATTGGGTAAAAGTTCCGATTTAGAAGGAAGGTTATCCCCAATCGACGTACAAAATTCAAAAAAACCTTTATTTATTAACCGTTTTCTTGAATATGTGGATGGTTTCGCATTAAAACGGGGATAACTTTGTCGTTTCGTCATTCTTTTGATTTTATCCACATGTGGATAAAAATTAATCCGGTAAAACAGCACTTTGTTCCATACATTAGAGGATATAATACGGGTTTTTTGGTGTGAAAAATTTAGGATATGGGTATTTTATAGTTACTAAATTATACAAGCATTGGAGGATGTAAAACAGCTTGATCAGAAAGAGGTGTTGATGTTGGAGCATGATAAAAACAAACGTGCATTTAGCCAGGCTGCTTCTTGGTTTGTCAAATGGGTACTGAACAACAAAGCGGTATCTGTACTAATTATTGTTTTACTAATTTTGCTGAATTTATTGCTCTTACCTAAGGTTAGCTTTATTTTCCAACCATTTGTCGCCTTTTTTGATGTTATGGGACTGCCGCTTATTATGGCCGGTGTTTTTTATTATTTACTAAACCCGCTTATTGACTGGATGGAGACCAAAAATATTCCAAGGACCGCTAGTATCTCCATTGTTTTTATCGTGATTGCTGGATTTTTGGCGTGGGGCATTGCGACATTGATCCCGATTATTCGAGAACAACTGATGAGCTTGATCGATAATTGGCAAGACTATTTAAATACGTTTATCTCTCAAATCGATAACTTTTTCCAAAATGATTTGTTGTCACGATTGCAAACGCAATTGATGGGAGGTACAGAACCGCTGTCCACATCAATCACCGGACAAACGGACACCGTCATGGATTCTACCGTCACTGGACTTGGTAGTGTTTTTGGTGTACTTTCCACAACTTTACTGGCTTTAATCACGACGCCTTTTATCCTGTTCTACTTGTTAAAAGATGGTCATCACTTGCCTTACCACATCATGAAACTTGTTCCATCAAAAATGCGTGAACATAGCTATTTGTTGCTGCGCGAAATAAACTTACAAATTAGCCAATACATTCGAGGACAATTACTCGTTGCCTTTTTTGTCGGCTTAATGTTTTGGATTGGTTTTAGCCTCATTGGGCTAAAATACGCGTTGACACTTGGCATTATGGCTGGTGCATTAAACTTAATCCCATTTCTAGGTTCTTTTATCGCTTTTATCCCTATAGTCATTATCGCCATCGTTGTGCACTCACCGATTATGTTAGTTAAAGTGCTCGTGGTTTTCTTTATCGAACAAACATTGGAAGGTCGTGTTTTTCAACCACTTATTCTCGGTAGCAATTTACAAATTCACCCGATTACCATTATTGCTGTTCTATTGACTGCAGGCAATCTGTTTGGAGTTGTCGGTGTCATTCTCGGCATTCCCGCATATGCTGTTATCAAGGTTATCTTTAGCCATCTATTTAGCTGGTACCAGCGCTATACCGGATTGTATGACGATCCATTTAATCCAGCACCCAAACCACCTGTCTCTGAAAAGAAAAAGAAAAAACAATTAAGCTTGAAAAGAAAATTACGACAAACCAAATAAAGCCGCCAAATCCAATGATTCAGCGGCTTTATACTACTCAGTTAAAATCTGATTGGATAATCGTGCCTAATAATTTCTTCAACGCAATTTGGTCATTGTCCGACAAATCTTGAAGAACGGTTTTATTTAATCTTTCTGTTGTCTCTTCTACATCTTTTTGAATGGCTATTGCTTTTGGCGTCGGGATGACTAAAATATTACGCCGATTTTCAGGATCAATTGAACGTTCGATAAAACCTGCTTTTTGCATCTTATCTAAAATCCCAGACACAGTCGAAGCTTCTAGATGCATCATTCCACCAATTTGCTTTGGAGACAATTCACCTTCACTCCATAAACAATTCAGCACGCCGTATTGAGCTGGCGTTAAATTATGTTCTTCTAAAAGTCCGCTAAAGTATTTGAACACCTTATTTTGACTAACACTTAATAAGTAGTTGATGCATTGTTTGATATCCATAAAATCTCCTCCATATTGACATGGTCTATCTTAACATGTTAGGTTTTGTATGAAAATAATTTTGTGACAGAACTATTTTGTCTTAAAACAGATTGAAAGGGGCAATTACTTTGAATTCATTTAATGCCGTTCGAGTTAAGGAACAAGAAGACCAGATTATTTATGGCGTAGAAGAGGTCAATGTCGATCAACTTTCTGAAGGCGATGTTTTGATCAAAGTCGCTTATTCTTCGATTAACTACAAAGACATGCTCGCTGTACAAAAAAATACAGGTGTCATCCGAGATTACCCAATGACTCCTGGCATCGATTTGAGTGGTACGGTTGTTTCTTCATCAGACGCTCGTTTTAACGAAGGACAAGAAGTGATTGTCACAGGATTTGCGTTGGGCATGAGTCATACAGGCGGCTTTTCTGAATATGCACGTGTGCCTGCAGAATGGATTGTCCCGTTGCCAAAAAACTTGAGCCTAAAAGACGCAATGGTTTTCGGAACAGCTGGATTTACAGCAGCCCTTTCCATTCATGCGTTACAACAAAACGGCATGGACTTAGCGAAAGACCCTGAAATTTTAGTAACCGGCTCAACAGGTGGCGTTGGCAGTATCGCGCTGCAGATCTTATCCAAAATGGGCTTCCAAAACATTTCCGCTTTAGTGCGAAAAGAACACCAAGAAGAAGTCGCAAAATCACTCGGCGCCACAAACGTCGTTTTTGCAGATGATTTAGGTGAATTGAAAAAACCATTAAACAAAACACGTTTTGATTATGTATTAGATACGGTTGGTGGGGACGTTGCTTCTGTATTGATCCCGCAAATTTCATACGGCGGCAGCATGAGCATGTGCGGAAACGCCGGTGGTCTACAAATCACGACGACGGTCTTGCCGTTTATCTTACGTGGCGTAAACTTACTCGGCATTGACTCTGTCAACGTACCAATCGAAAACCGAGGTCCGATTTGGGACAAAATGGCCAACGATTGGAACATTACGCAAACCACATTAGTAAATGAAATTGCGCTTAGTGAACTGGCTGAAACCATTGACGCTATTAAAAACGGACAGCATTTAGGAAGAACGATTGTGAAGTTATAAAATTTCTCAGACTCAAACGTAAAAAATAGATAGTCTATCGAGAAACTTTTAGTAAGTCATGGTTTTCCGAAGCTTACCGTCTGCTTTCCGCGGGAGACGAACGGACACTTCTCCAAACCATTTGGTGAAGGCTTTCTTCCTTACATGTAGCTTGAGTTAGCGAATCAGATAACATTTCCAAAAAATAAAAAGCGGAAAAGCTCATGTGAGCTTTTCCGCTTTTTTTTCACTTTATTTATTACTAGCTGCTTTCCAATCATGCGAACCTCGTACCCAGCCACCAATTACCGCACCCATTGCCATCATCGGCGACTCAAATTCGGTGTCTTCCATTAATAAAAGTTGGTGTTGAAATGGCACAAGTAATTTATCGAGCATTAAGTTCTCACGTAGCTTGATATACTTTTTTGGACATTTTGGCGAAGTGGATGCCGCAAATTTGGCACCTCGTTGAACAACGAATTTATCTCCTCGGTAAAACCCTGTCGCATCCGCCCCACGCTTTGACGTGATGAAAAACAATTCAGGCGTTTCTTCAAATGGTTCATGCAATTGGAGCATGCCCGATTCAAACGGATCGATAAGTTGTTCCTTACCTGTTTCGTTATCCAACTCAAGAAATTGATACAGCTCGCCTTCTTGTGGATGTTGAATTTTCTTTACGTAGTATTCTTTCATTGCTTCTTCCTCCTCTAAAGTAAGTTTCGATTCCTTACTATAGAAATAGAGAAAGAGTTAAAAAACGGATACATGTTTATTAAAACAGGATACCCTCAAATCATTCCTCACTCGCAATATAATGATATAACTTGCTGCTTACCGCGTTTTGCAAAGCTAAATGCATATGAACGACCGGAATTTCCTTTGAGTTTTTATCTTTCATTAGCGCTTGCTCGATATTTTCTTTATCCGGCAATGCTTGACCTAAATAATAAAAATCTCCACCTTCATCGTCATCTTTTTTGATGAACAAGTGAAGATCAATATTGTTTTCAGCGGCATCGATTATGGTTTTCACTTCTGCGGATGCTAATGTACGATTGCTTCTTGTTGACCATTTGAAAATCTCTGGACTGACAAACCCTTCTGTGTAAGCAACACTCGATTCGACCTCGTCAGCTTTATGATACGTAACGAAGATTGGGCACACCCCATGTTTTGTTTTGTACCCGTAAATGGTCGAACTTTCATCGCTCGACCAATTTAATAACCGGCAAGCATCTTTACGCGTGTACTTTTTATAAAGTGTTAACGAGCGATCACATTCATAGTTTTTGCTTAGCTCTTTAGCACTAACAACTAAGTCAATCATCATGGCTTTAAAGTTCGCATTTTTTCTTAAGCTTTCTTTAATATTTTCATTAAAGTGAATTCCAGTTTCTCCAAACACCACAAGTGGTTTGTCGCCATACTTTTTCCGCGGACCTTGATTGAAAAAACGCAAATCCAAAACTCGCTGCACAGAAGCCATAGTTGCAGGATCCACAGAACAGTTATGAGATTTCACATAGTCGATATATTCTTCCATCGTAGTTTGCTCTTTCTCTAGTAATAACTCCAGCATCAAAATTTCATGTTGTCGTTTGCCATTTAAAATTTCTAACGAAAGCATCGTCAAAACCTGTTCTTCATAAACCGTTACAAGCGGATCCACTTCTTTCAATTTCAGTAAAAACTGATGATATGTTGAGTATTTCTGAACAATCACTATCGGATCAATTGAATTATGATAGATAAAATCCTGAAGTTGCGGAATATGGCCAATTCTATTTTTCAATGCTATATAAGCTTCACGAAGAATTTTCATATCACTTAAATTGCTCTTTTTAATCGCTGAAAACACGCGATTTTTTGCAATTTCTTCAAAATTCACCGTAGAAATCCCTTTAATATAACTTGTATCTTTCATGCGACGGCGGATATTGTCTTTGTTTTGTGAGCGCTCTCCAGACAAAGCCACTGGAATAAGGTAGTTATTTTTATAATTCCCAATAAAATCAATAATCGTCACAAATTCTTTAGAACCATGTTTTCGTAATCCACGCCCCAGCTGTTGTATAAAAATAATACTCGACTGCGTTTGTCTTAACATGACGACTTGGTTAACACTTGGAATATCTATTCCTTCATTGAAAATATCGACCGTTAAAATATAATCCAGTACACCATTTTCTAATCGATTGACTTGTAAAACTCGCTCTTCTTGCGAATTTTGACCGGTTAATGCAACTGTTTTTAAGCCGCGACGGTTCAACTCTTCGGAAAGTTTGATTGCTTCTTCTTTTCTACTACAAAACATCAGCCCTCTTACTTTTTCGCCCGAATGACCGTAATAATGAATCTTTTGCATGATATGGTCGACACGTTCTGTTGTGATGAGTTTTGAAAATGCCGTTGCTTCATCAATGACGCCTTCTTCATACTCCACATCAGTTACACCAAAATAATGAAACGGACAAAGCATGTCTTCTTCTAACGCTTCTTGCAGGCGAATCTCATACGCTACGTTATAGTCGAACAGCTCGTATATATTAAAATCATCCGTTCGCTCAGGTGTCGCCGTCATACCCATTAAAAACTGAGGTTGAAAATGCTCCATTACTTTTTGGTAGGATTTCGCCCCTGCTTTATGTACTTCATCAATTAAAATATAGTCAAAAGCTTGTGGATCTAGTTGCTTGAGCGTTTCTCCCTTTGAGATCGTTTGGATTGTCGCAAACAAATACCGAGCATGGGTTTCCCTTAAATTCCCTGAAAGAATTCCAAAGTCGCTTTCCACACCACCCAGTATTCGAATAAAGTCAGATTTAGCTTTTTGAAGAATTTGTTCTCGGTGTACGATAAATAACATGCGCTTTGGTGCGAAATTCCGCACGTCAAAGGCGGATAAATAGGTTTTCCCAGTACCTGTCGCTGAAATCACTAAGCCTTTATCGTTTCCTGACTCGCGTACTGCCTGTATTTGTCGAAGAGCTGCTATTTGCATTTTATTCGGTTCAATCTTAACTGCTACTTCTAGTGGATTTACCTTGTCTGTATAAATTTCTGGAAACTCTGCTACATTTTTTAACTCTTTGCGATATTCTATTGGCACATACGACCGTTCATAAGTCTCAATCCATTGTTCGGATAATGACTGTGCGTTGTCCCAAACTTCTTCGAATTGTCGATAGAAATGAGAAACCAATTCGCCGTTTTCATGCGAACTTAGTCTGACGTTCCACTCATAATTCACTTTTAACGCCTGCGCCGTTAAGTTAGAGCTGCCAACGATTAAGGTTTGATGCGTTTCATGAGAAAAAATATAACCCTTAGAATGAAACCCTTTCATGCTCGACAAACGAACTTCTACATTATTGATTTTCAGGAGTTCTTTAAAAACTTTCGGCTGGTTAAAGTTTAAAAAAGTCGAAGTTAAAATTCGGCCTTTAACTCCTTTTCGTTCAAGGTCCGATAAGTGAGTTTTTAACGCGGCCAACCCACTTTCAGTCACAAAAGCAACAGAAAAGAGAAACGATTGGCAGCCATCTAACTCCTCAGTAATCGAGTTCAGCACCGTTTCGTTCGTTTTTGTATTATTGATGAGCAAAGTCGGTTTGAATCGTTCACCGCTCGGTTTTGCTTGATCGATAAAACCTTTATATAGTGATTCCTCTAAATTCTGAAGAAAATTCATCTCTACCCCTCGTTTCTCTCAACTAACTCTGTTATTGCTGAGCTTGATACGTCTTTTTTAACTTCTCGATTGCCGGTATATCAGCAGGTGCCCATTCTAGTTTTTCTAGGTCATGTGCTGCTAACCATTCAATCGCAATGTGTTCTGTTAACACAGGAGTGCCTCTAACTAAACGACAATAAAAAGTCGTCAAATGGACGATGCCAAAGTCATATTCGTAAATAGTGTGCTCGACTTGCTCACCGATCTCTACGTGACAATGCATCTCTTCTTGAATCTCTCTTTGCAATGCTTCTTGCGGCGTTTCTGTTTCTTCTATTTTGCCGCCAGGAAATTCCCATAGACCCGGCAAGCTTTTTTCCATTCCTCGCTGTGCACATAAAATTTTGTTACCGTCTGTGATTACTGCTCCTACTACATATATGTTTTTTTTCATTTTTACTCACCTTACTTCTTTAGAATTTAATTTTTTAATCCTATGTTACTTTATTGAACTTTTCAATGATCTATATATTAACATGAAATTCTTACCAATTATCTTTCAATTTCGTGCACAGTGCTGAATTTGATGAAGAATGATAAAATGTCACTATATTTAAAAAATTATTATTAACAGAAGACGAATCCATAAAACTCACTTTTTCAGATGGGAGAAGATTGCCAATGATCAACTTACAAAATTCCACACCAGAAGAAATCCGACAGAAGATTCGAGAGGGCAAGTTGAAAAGTCCCACTTCGGGGATGGCGAACGGCTTTTTGCAAGCAAATCTTGTTATTCTTCCGAAAGACATGGCATTTGATTTCCTACTATTTTGCCAACGAAATCCGAAGTCTTGTCCGTTAATAGATGTTACGGAAGCTGGATCATTTACGCCTGTCCAATCTGCACCAACGGCCGATCTCAGAAGTGACATTCCGCTTTATCATGTGTATCGTGATGGCAAACTGACTGAAACTCTCAGTGATATTACGGAACTTTGGAATGACGAAATGGTGGCATTTCTCATTGGGTGCAGCTTTACGTTCGAAGAAGCATTAGTCAGAAATGGTATTCCGATGCGCCATAACGATGAAGGGGTAAATGTGCCGATGTACAAAACTTCGATTTCAACTGTCAAAGCCGGAATATTCGAAGGTCCCACTGTCGTCAGCATGCGCCCTGTTGCTGAACAAGACATTGTGCGCGCTGTCCAAGTAACTAGTCGGTTCCCGACCGTTCATGGGGCACCGCTCCATATTGGCCATCCTGAAACAATCGGCATCACCGATTTGGACCACCCTGATTACGGAGACCGTGTGACGATTAAAAAAGGGGAAGTTCCGGTATTTTGGGCATGTGGCGTTACGCCGCAAGCGATCGCAGCGCATATTAAGCCACCCTTTATGATTACTCACGCTCCTGGTCATATGTTCATCACCGATATTAAGACAGAAACAGTTGGGGTTCTGTAAGTTCGTTAAAGATTGATGCTAATGAAGCTTTAAGCTAAGTATTTTTCATTCCACCAAGTCAAAAAACACAGCCACCGGAAAGATCCGCTTTGGCTGTGTTTTTTCAATTCATAAAATTTTTATACCGTCTCCATCGCCTGTTTACACAAACTCTTCATCAAACTCTCCAACATATGAGGCGTTTGGACAAATGCGCTGTCGATATGAAGTCGTTCTGTGTATTGATGGGCATCTTTGCCGAACGGACCAACGTTCAATACAGGTGCTTGTAGCACTAGCATGTCAGCAAACGGGATGCTGTATGTTTCTCCCCATACAGGCGTGTTGCGTTCATAAGAACTCCACCCGTTGCCAGGGTCGCTGTAATTGACGTAACTCAAATCGCATAGTCCGTTAAAATAGTGAATTTGGTCAACTTCGACGCCATATTCTGCGGCAGCTTGTTTTACCGTATCGACGCATTCCATAATAAACGGATCTTCCGATGAGTTGACTGCCGGGTAATAAGGCGGTGCAAACAATAAGATCATCGCAGGTGCTAATTCATGACATTGAATCATTAATTTATCAGCAATTCGTACTGATTTTTCACGTTCGTCCCATTCTGGATGGTTTAAAATTTCTTCTTTTAGTTTTGAAACAAATCGAGTTCCGCGTTTTGCTTGTGCATAGTCGAGTAGCTGCTCATAACGCAACACTTGCACTTCACCAATGCCTTCAATTTTCTCGCGCTTACATAGTTCACTATAAGCCGTATTGCACATCGTGGCCGCTTGATTTGCAGTTTGTTCAAACAGCTCCATAATTTCTGCAGCGTTGCGTTTCATCAAGAAAATATTGTACAAAGCTGTCGCACGGTAAGGCGTTTGAGTGGAGTACTGCATTTTTAAATCTTTTTGTTGAAGCGATACCGGAAGAGGTGTACTTTCTCCGAGATCACTTTCACGATAGGCAGCGTTCCACTCCATCGCTTGTGATAAAAACGACGCCATGTAATTGGCCGTCATGCCTTTTAACGGCTCACCGACATGTGTTTCTTTGCCGTAAAAAAGAGCAGCGGGCATAATTTTCCCGAGTGTTCCGGAATAGATATAATGCTTTTCGTCCCCTGGCTTTTGTGAAAATGCCGGTTCACTATTAAAGAACATTTTATATGTGAAGCCTCGTTCTTCACGCAACTTCACTAATTGTTCGACTGCCGCTCGCATACCGGTCGAGTTTACTTCTTCGTCTGGTACTGTTAATAAAACAAGGTTAAGCGGCCATTGTTCATGACTCGCTTTTTCAATAAGTGACATATGGAGAGCCAGCCCCATCTTCATATCCATCGTGCCACGGCCAAATAGATAATTGCCTGATTCAAGATCTGCGCGCGCCTCTTCTGGAAGATCGTCTTTTCGCTCAAACAGCTTTTTCGTCAACTCTTCTGGACGAAATGCCAGTTTTTCCAGATCTCCATATTCTTCAGTTTGCACCGTGTCAAAATGGCTGATGAGCACAATCGTATCCACCGCTTTCGGATGTTCATAAAGCGCCATCACCAAGTTTCGTCCGGGGTCTGCTTCATGAAGTGCCAAATATTCCGGATGTTGCTTGAAATAATCGAGTTGTTTCAGCTTATCTACCACTTTAAAAGGAAATTCTTTTTCCCCTTCTGTCAGTGTCCGACTTTCCCAACTGACTAACTCACATAACAGCGTCCGAAGATCGGCTGGCGTTCTCCATAATAATTTCTCCACTCAATATTCCTCCTTATTCGACAGTTTCCACTTCCGCACCCGCTGGAACAATGTTTTTCTTTGCTAGTTTTACTTTGTAAAACACCATGCAGGCGACAAAGAAACCAACACCATATAACAAACCAATTCGTTGAGTCGGATCAAAAGCTAAAAACCCGAGAATTAATAAACAAAAAGCAATACAGAAAATTGGTATAAACGGATAAAAAGGGACTTTAAATTTCAAATCATCAATATCTCCACCCGACTTTACATAGTGACGGCGGAACATCAATTGAGAAGTAGCAATCCCCATCCAAGAAATTGTCACGGAAATGCCAGCAATCGACATCAATAAGATGAACACCGTGTCTGCTTTCATGACACTCGTTAAAAGAGACAGCAGTGAAAACATCATCGTAAAAATTAATGCTGCAAGCGGTACTTTTCGTTTTGTCAGTGTGCTGAAAATACGAGGTGCCATGCCCTCATTCGCCATCGCCCACAAAAGTCTAGTCGAAGCATAAAGACACGAGTTCCCTACTGACAAGATCGCCGTCAAAATAACAAAATTCATGATGCTTCCAGCGTATGGAATTCCCGCCATTTCCATCAATGTCACAAACGGACTGGTCATAAGACCGAGCTCCGATGCTGGGAAAATTGCGGATAGAATAATAATAGATGCGATATAGAAAACGATAATCCGGACTAAGATATTACGAATTGCTCGCGGAATATTCTTTTCAGGGTTTTCGGTTTCACCAGCCGCAATTCCAACGAGCTCCGATCCTTGATAAGAGAAAATAACGTTCATCATCGTGATAAAAATAATGGCAATACCTGCTGGGAACAGCCCTGTAGGTGCGAGGTTATCCATAAACGGCGCCGGACGATCTGATAGTGGAATCAGACCGAAAATAGCAGCAGCTCCAATTCCGATAAACAACAGAAGCGCGACTACTTTAATGCCAGCAAACCAGAACTCCGCTTCCGCAAAGCCTCTCGTCGTCAACGCGTTCAGCGCAAACAGTAGCACTACAAAGAATGCACACCAAATCCATATAGGTGTTTCCGGGAACCAGTATTTCATCAAAATGCCGGCTGCGGTAAATTCTACACCCGCTGTCGCAGCAGAACCAACAAAATACATCCACCCAAGTGAAAAGCCTGCAGAGGGACTAATGTATCTCGTGGCGTATGTTTGAAACGAGCCGGTCACCGGCATATGAACCGCCAGTTCTCCGAGACATACCATTACCATATACAGGATCAATCCACCGATCAGGTAGCCGATTAACGCGCCTCCTGCACCAGACTGGTTGATCGTATACCCTACATTCAAAAATAATCCTGTGCCGATAACGCCTCCAAGTGAAAGCATGAACAAATGGCGGCTTTTCATGGAACGGTTCAACTGGTTTGTAGCTGGCACTTCCGGTGTTTTGAGCATAAAATTTCCCCTTTCTCTTTGTTATAGTTTGATTGCTACTTTAAATATCCTCTTAAAATCTCAATGACAAGCAGCTAAGTCCGCCATCGTGTTTTTGGAATTCCGACATTTCAAGTTCAATCGTTTCAAGACCGCGTTCAGCTAGCTTTTGTTTTGTTTCCTTAAAGCCTTTTGGAATGATAACGTAGTCGTTCACTTTGATGCAGTTTGCGGAATATTCATCTTCAGCCGGAATTTCTACTTTTTCGTACGTTGCGAAATCGGGATGATCAAGAAATTCCCCAGCTGCTGCAACGATATTGTCACCAAGATACGCAATGCCTGTTTTCAAGTGGAAGAATTCTTGCAGCTCGACAATCGTTGCCGTGTAACCTTCTGACTCAACAATTCCTTTAAACTGTTCCGCTCCTTGCTGATTTGTACGTTCAGAGATGCCGACGTAGAAATGCTCGTTTACTTGTAAAACATCTCCACCGTCTAAAGTACCAGATGTGATGGAATGGAATTTTGAATAGAATTTCTTCAAAACAGCTTCGATTTCTTCTTTTTCTCCGTTGCGACTTTCTGCACCAGGATTTGTGATAATGGCAAATTCTGGTGTTAAGACAGCGGCATCTTCTACAAATGTCGAATCCGGATATTCTTCACTTTCTGCTAAATGCGTCACTTCGACGCCACACGCTTTTAATGCTTCGATATAGGCTGTGTGTTGTTCAAGCAAGAGTTCGTAATCCGGCGTACCGAGGTCTGAAGTAGTTAATCCGTTTACATAACTTTTTCCTGGAGTTTTAACAATGACATTTTTAAACATGTGATAATCCCCTTTTTTCTGTAGTTTTGATCCGTACGGCAGGACTTGTGAGACATGTCGGTCCACCAGTTCCTTTAATGCTAATTTCTTCACCTTTGTATTCGTATACAATTGCTCCTGCTTGTTGCAGTTGTTTTTTTGTCGATTCGTTGCCAGCTACCATAATGCAAACACTCGGTGCAACGGCCAACACATTACAACCAAGAAGGTCGTATTCTGCTTTTGGCACTTCGATTAATTGAATGCCGCGTCCGAGAAGCTTTTTTCTGAAGGCGACTGGCATTAGCGGTGAATAAACGACCGCGAGATCTTTGTCGACCATGCTGATAAATGACATGAGATGAAGGCATTCCTCTTCTCCATCTGCATGTGGCAACTGAACTTCGATAAACTCATCTACCATATGTGACGTCATTTCTTTAATCTGGCGAATCGCTTCTTCATTGGTTCTGTAGCCGTTGCCAACAGCTAGCACACGTTCGTCGAGCCAAACAATATCGCCCCCGTCTGCTGTCGCATTACCCGTTAGTTCACCGAGGATAGGGATTTCTTTGTCTTCCAAAAATTTTCGATACACTTGAGCTTCCGGCTGACGCAACTCTTTTCCAGACTTTAAAATAATTGCTCCTTCAGCTGTAAACTTCACGGGATCATGCGCATAGATAGAATCCATACTGACATGTTCCGATAAAGGCAAATAGTCGATGATTGGAACGTGTTTTGACAGTAAAGCAATAAATTCAGCATATTCCTTTTTCGCTTCTTCAAAATTAGGTTCGGATAAATAATTGAGTTTTTGCCATTCATTTTGAATATGTTGTTGGCTGATAAAAGCATCATTTGGGTGTTTGATAATCACCCGTTCTAACGGATGATACATTGATGAAGTACTAATAATTCATCTCTCCTTTTTCCGCATAACGGAAACTATTTCCGCTATATGAAAAGTTATTTTTCATAATATAATTTATACGTGATATAATGTCAATGTATTTTAAATGTTTAGACAACAATTTTCTATAAAGGATAGGTGACGAATATATGCAATCAATTGACCGGGCAATGGGTGTAGTAAAATTATTGGTTTCACGATCTACTGAAGGGGGCTTATCTATTTCAGAGCTAGCAAGTGAATGCGGTCTGCCTGTAAGTTCCATGCACCGGTTACTAAAATCTATGGCCGTTCATGGCATGATTCAACAAGATGTTAAAACAAAACATTATGATTTGGGCGATATTTGGTTAGAGTATGGTTTACATATGTACGATACGATGGACTATATTAGTACCATTCGACCTGAATTGGTAAATCTCATGAGTAAAACCGGAGAAAGCGTCTATTTAAGTCAACCAATGGGCAACGAAGCATTGATCACTGAGCGCATCGATAACGAAAATCATGCGATTCGCGTTTTCGATAAACTCGGTTCCCGTATTCCGTTGCATATCGGAGCTGCCAATAAGTCCATGCTTGCGAATATGCCAAATGCTGAAGTAAAAAGGATCCTCAATACGTATATTGACAAAGAACAGCAACCCGCTTTTTATGAACTGTTGGAACAAATTAAAAAACAAGGCTATGCGATTAGCCATAGCGAACGGACAGAGGGCACTTCTTCTGTCGGTGCATCGATTTTGAACGGTTTCGGAAAAGTTCAAGGAGCGCTTAGTATTGGTGTGGTTAGCCACAACTTAACGGATGAACGATTGGCCTTTCTTGCCGAACAAGCAAAAGAAACAAGCAAAAGAATTTCTTCGAAGTTGGGCTATAACGGGTAACTAAAACTAGTTTTAGAGTAGTTTATGAGTATTTAAAGTAAAAAGGTCATTTTTTCTACTCTTCCAGGAATTCACTTTTCTCAAAAAATAGGTAATTAGACTTTATATAAACCAGTCAATAGTAATCCTTATTTTACTTTTAAATTACATTATCTGTATCTTTTTGTTTCTTTATTTCAAAATTCTCTTTATACTAAAAGATATACCAATTAAATTCATTAAATTTAAAATTTTAGTAATTATCCTATTTCCTAAAAGAGGTGAAACATATCACTTTTTCTAAAACTAAAAATTTTTTCTTACTCTATATCGTCTTATATATGCTTGTTTATTATTCTTGGACTATTTTGGGCGGTTCTAGCCGTCACCATGAATTAGGACTTAATCTGCTTTCCCTGTCGGCTCCTTTAGTTGCTGCCATCACGATTTTTATGATTTATTTGAACCCGAATAGTCGGGATCGGCATTTCTGGTTATTGATTTCTTTAGGGTGTTTTAGCTATGCCGTTGCGGAAATCATTTGGCTATATAATTACAGCATCGCTAAAGTTCTTGTCATTTACCCAGAATGGTCTGATTTGTTTTACTTTCTTCAAATTTCTTTCTATATAGTTGCGTTTGTTTATCAACTTTGGCAGAAAAAAGAAACAGCTTACCAAATCAAGTTTTTTTGTGATGTGGCTATTATTGTCACCGTCTTCACAGCACTCAGCTGGCATTTTCTTGTCCAACCTTTGTTTTCATTGGATGAATTAACACCTTTATTGCTTATCATCTCAGTAGGCTATCCAGTCGGAGATTTGCTATTACTTTTTGGAGCGATTAGCTTTTATCTCGGTTCTGCCTATTTTTTCTCCCGCAGTGTGCTCACGTTAATCATTACGAGTTTATTGTTACAAGTATTCGCAGATACCGCTTACCTTTTCTCCATCGCTGAGTCGAGTTATGTCGAGAACAACTTATATAACCCATTATGGTCTCTAGCTTTACTCCTAATGGCTCTAGCTGCCATACTATCACTCAAACCTGTAGAAAAACCGATTTCCACCGTTCTACCCGAGCCACCCAACGAACGAATTACATTTCAAATGTTGCTTCCTTATTCCACTATTATTTTATTATTTATCGTTATTGCGATTGAACAGAACAAGGCCATACACGGATTGATCGCCGGAGCTAGCCTTTCGGTAAGTTTTATCATTGCTAGACAAATTTTTACCTTGTTGGACAATCAAAAGTTATTGTTCAACTACGACCACCTGACTTCCGTACTGGAGCATAAAATTGAACAACGTACGGTAGAAGTTACCTCTAAAAACGAGCAGTTGGAAAAAGTTATTCAGAAAATGGAGGAATTGGCCTATTACGATGTATTAAGTGGTTTGCCAAACAGAAGACTGTTTTTAGAAAAACTTGAGGACTTTATACGAGATGCGAAACAACAGTCAGAAAAATTCGCAGTGGTATTTATCGACTTAGACCGTTTTAAAAACGTTAACGATTCTTTTGGACATGAATTTGGCGATTTGTTGCTACAAGGATTTTCTGAAAAAATTAAAGAAAATCTACGCTCAGACGATGTCATTTCTCGACAAGGTGGCGATGAATTCACGATTATTCTCAATAATATATATGATGAACACGATATTTCGCCGCTAATTCACCGTCTACAAACAGCTCTAGCAAAACCCATCATCATCAATGGACAAGAATTACATATCTCGATGAGCATTGGCATCGCCGTTTATCCGAAAGACGGAGAAACAACAGGCGAATTACTGAAACATGCCGACAGTGCCATGTATAGTGCAAAAGCAAAAGGCAAAAACAATTTTCAATTTTTCTCAGACGATATGGCTTTGATCGCTTCTCGAAAAATCGCCCTTGAAAATGATATGCGTCGCGCCATCACCAATAAAGAATTTGTGCTTTATTATCAGCCACAAATTCAAGTTGAAACAGGGAATATTATTGGCATGGAGGCTTTAATACGCTGGAAAACTGACGATGGAGACGTTGTCTCGCCTGGAGAATTTATCCCGTTAGCAGAAGAAACTCGTTTAATCCTTCCGATTGGAGAATGGGTGCTTTATACAGCATGTGAACAAGCAAAAAAATGGCATGACACAGGTCACTCCCACCTAAAGCTCGCTGTTAATCTATCTCCTCTTCAGTTTTTACATGAGGATTTGATGGATGTGGTAAAATTCACACTCCATAAAACTGGGTTCCCTGCATCTTCTTTAGAGTTGGAAATAACTGAAGGTGTTGCTGTAGATGACGCGGAAATAGCGATGGCGCGGATGCGCGAATTAAGAGAAATTGGTGTACGAATTGCCATCGACGATTTTGGAACAGGTTATTCTTCACTCAATTACTTGAAACAATTCCCGCTCAACAATTTGAAAATTGCCCAACCTTTTGTTCAAGACATGGCCACAAATCCTTCCGACAAAGCACTTGTGGAAGCGATGGTGTTCATCGCTCATAACTTAAATATGTCAGTCATTGCTGAAGGTGTAGAAACAGAGGAGCAGTTAGCATTACTAAAAGATCTTGGTTGCGATGAAATTCAAGGCTATCTCTACAGCAAACCGTTGTCTGCCGACCAATTTACAGAACTGATCGTCAAAGGCAGGTTTTCTGCAAAATTGGTTAATTAGTTTTCTAGAACTTCATATAAGCATTATGCAAAAACCAGAATCTGTTAAGCTCAGATTCTGGTTTTTGGCGTCTTTTATATTAATGCTTTCTCAACACCTCTAGCTTTCCTCACTTTTCCCCATCCTGCGACCCATTCGATTATTGACAGTTCCTCTCTCTATCAAAATAAAGGTTGATATTTGTTAATAAGATGGAATTATATGGAATATAACTATTCCTTTATTTCTAAAAAATCTTTATACTATAGAAAAAACAATAATAAAAAATTATTTTAATAACTTAGCTAATTTTTCTATTTTCTAAAATGAGGTGTACTATATTTTGTTTTCCATTACTAAAAATCGCTTCTCCATTTTCATCTTGTTTTATATGGCCATCTACTACTATTGGATGTTATTCAGCAATACCAGTGATAGTGTTTACAAAGCAGGCTATCAATTTCTGTCATGGCTCGCGCCTATTACTGCCTTTGCCATTCTATTTTATGTTTACCGAAAAACGTTTGATAGAAACCGCATTTTTTGGTTGCTACTTTCACTCGGGAGTTTGAGTTACATTATCGCTGAAAGCATTTCGGTTGTTAGTTATAACATGTTGAATATAACACTCGGTTATCCTGGAGTGCCTGATTTCTTTTACTTTCTTCAAATCGGTTGCTATTTAGCAGCTTTTGTCTATCAGCTAAAACAACAACAAGAAATCTCTTATCAGATTAAATTTCTTTTTGATATCACGATTATTATCACTGTCTCTACTGCGCTTAGCTGGCATTTTCTCATTCAGCATTTACTCCCGGGAAATACGGCATCTCCACTGCTCATTGCCGTATCGCTCGGGTATCCAATCGGAGACTTATTGTTATTGTTCGGTGTAGTTAGCCTTTATATCGGTTTTTCCCATCCACTGCCGTACCGAGTGGCTACTTTGATCATTACTGGTTTGATCTTTCAGGTTTTTGCTGATACGGCTCATCTCTATTCTACATTTGCTAATACCTATAGTTCTGGTAACTTATATAATCCTTTGTGGGCCTTCAGCTTACTACTAGTAGCACTTGCCGGATTGCATGCTTTAGAACCATCAAAGAGACGCAGTTCAAAACTAGCTCTAGCACCAACTGACGAACACATATCAATACGCATTTTGCTTCCTTATTTTATTTTAATGATTTTATTCATTGCGATGACCCTTGAACAAAAAGAAGACATGACAGGCTTGATTATCGGGGCGGGTATAGCTGCATTCCTCATTCTTACTAGACAGATCTTCACATTGGGAGACAACCGGCGTTTATTAACTAAATACAATCAGCTGACTTCGGTTCTTGAACATAAAATTGAACAACGAACAGTGGAAGTCACTTCTAGTAACAATCAACTAAAAGAAACAGTTCAACAAATGAAGCATATGGCTTACTATGATGTGTTAAGCGGACTGCCAAATCGACGATTATTTCTTGAAAAACTAGAAGCTTCTATTGTTGAAGCGAAAAACAAGTCCTACAAACTTGCTGTAGTGTTTATCGACATTGACCGCTTTAAAAACATCAATGATACCTTTGGCCACGAATTTGGAGATTTACTACTCCAAGCTTTTTCGCAAAAAATCGTAGACAACTTGCGTTCCATCGATACCTTATCTCGGCAAGGCGGCGATGAATTTACGCTTATCCTCAATAACATCAAAGATGGAAAAGATACTGCACCAATCATCCATAAGCTTCAAAAAGCACTCGAAAAACCTTTACTCATCAAAGGACAAGAGCTTTATATCTCAATGAGTATCGGAATTTCAGTTTATCCGAAAGATGGCGAGACTTCCGACGAGTTGCTAAAGAATGCAGATAATGCGATGTACAGTGCAAAAGAAAAAGGCCGAAACAATTATCAATTTTTCTCTGAAGATATGGCCTTTATCGCTGCACGAAAAACAGCACTTGAAGGCGATTTAAACCGCGCCGTTATCAATAAAGAATTCACTTTGCACTACCAACCGCAAATCCTGGCCAAAACAGGTGAAATTATTGGCATGGAAGCCCTAATCCGTTGGCAAAAAAAGGATGGCAGCATCGTTTCGCCGGGAGAATTTATTCCTTTAGCAGAAGAAACTCGCTTGATCCTGCCGATAGGTGAATGGGTTCTTTATACAGCCTGTCTGCAGGCTAAAAAATGGCATGATGACGGGAATTCTCATTTGAAACTAGCAGTCAACCTATCTTCTTTGCAATTTATGGATGATGGTTTAATAGCTACCATCCAACAAGTTCTGAAGAAGACAGGATTTTCAGCATCCTCGTTAGAATTAGAAATCACGGAAAGTGTAGCGCTAGACGATGCTGAAAAAGCCATAGCTCGGATGCAGACATTACGAGAAATCGGCGTTCAGATTGCTATAGACGATTTCGGCACCGGCTATTCGTCACTAAACTACTTGAAACGCTTCCCGCTCAACAACTTGAAAATTGCTCAGCCTTTTGTTCAAGATATGGCGACAAACCCACGTGACATGTCACTAGTTGAAGCTATGATTTTCATCGCTCATAGCCTAGACATGTCGGTTATTGCAGAAGGTGTGGAAACGGAAGAACAACTCGCATTGTTAAAAGAGCTCGGTTGTGATGAAATCCAAGGCTTCCTTTTCAGCAAACCATTGCCTGCCGATCGTTTCACAAAACTCTTAATGAACGGCGTCACTTCTGTGAAAGTGATTTAGTCCTTTCTTTAAAAATCAGCAAACCAAAACAAGGCAAGACGCTGTCAGACAGCGTCTTGCCTTGTTTTAATTGTATTAAAAATTGCTTATCGGATTGTTTTCAATGCCGTTGACCATGGAATTACTTGATCTAACATTTGGTTAACAGAGTCTGCTTGAACGGGCGCTGCTTTTAGTTCTGCACCGTTTTCAAAGTCAGTGAATAACGACAATGCTGGGTGAACGCGTACATCCGCTACAGACAATTCACCTAAAATGCCACGTAAATGTTCTGCTGCACGTGCTCCACCAACAGATCCATAAGAAACGATTCCTGCTGCTTTGTTGTTCCATTCTGCACGCAAGTAATCTAATGCGTTTTTCAATGAGCCTGTGATTGAGTGGTTGTATTCTTGTGTGATAAACACAAAGCCATCTTGTTTTGCGATGGCTTCCGACCATTCAGCTGCGCCTGATGCGTCTGTACCGCTTTCACCAAGTAGCGGCAATTTGTAATCTGCGATATCAATCACTGTATAGTTCGCGTCTTTGCGTTTGTCTGCTAATTCTTTTACCCAGTTTCCTACTTGTGGGCTTAAGCGCCCTTCACGCGTTGATCCTAAAATAATTCCGATGTTTAAGTTTGTCATTGTTGTTTCCTCCTCTTATTTCGTTCCAATTTATTTACTAGATCTGTTTATAAATACTCTTTTTCAAACGTTCTTGTGCTGCGTACTGTATCAATTGGGCGCACTAATTTTTCGATTTGATCACGTTTTGCTTCTAAGAATGGTGGAAGCGATAATTTTTCCCCAACCGTTTCATATGGTTCGTCGCCCAGAAATCCTGGACCGTCTGTTGCCCATTCGAACAAGATGCCTGGTGCAACGCGTACATACAAGGATTCAAAGAAAAAACGATCAACATAGCCTGAAGTATGGAAACCTTGGTTTTGCATCCGGTTGATCCATTCCTCTAAGACGTTTCGGTCTGCCACACGGAACGCCGCGTGATGAACCGTACCAAAGCCTTGACGCCCCTGTGGCAATAACTTGTTATGCTCGACAATCACTTGCGCTCCGTTGCCGCCTTCGCCAAGGTCGAATAAATAGAACGAACCTTCTTTCGCAATTTGGCGCATCAACATCGCTTTTTCCAACACTTCTTTAAATGCATCAAAATCTGCGATGCGGATATGAACAGGTCCAAGTCCTGTAATGGCGAATTCAAGTGGGACTGGTCCATTTTGCCACGGTGTACCCGATTCCACCCCTTCGTTTGTTTCATCTGAAATCAGCATGTATTGCTGATCATCAAAATCGACGAACGAAATGGTTTTCTTGCCGAATACTTCTTGAATGCCTTTGTGCACCACGTTGTATTGATCAAAACGTTTGATCCAATAGTCGAGTGCTGCATCTGTTGGCACGCGGAACGCGGTTTTGTAAATTTCGTTCGTACCGTGCGATCCTTTCGGGATGTTCGGGAAGTCAAAGAACGTCATATCTGTTCCAGCAGACCCTTTATCATCTGCGAAGAATAAGTGATAGGTTTGAATATCGTCTTGGTTGACTGTTTTCTTTACTAAACGCATACCTAATACGTAAGTGAAAAATTCATAGTTTTTCTCAGCAGAGCTGGTAATGGCGGTTACGTGGTGAATTCCTTTTAGTCTGTTCATGAGTCATTCTCCTCTGTGATTTTAATTTATCTCGAATTCGAGATAAATGATTAAAAAATTTAACTATCTGTCTACTAAGTTGAGTTTCTATTTGCTTGAGGGATATTTATCTTGAAACTATTTATCTTTAATTTAGGATAATAATATCATGCGGTATATCAAGTGTCAACAAGTTGGATTAAATACTAGACAAATAAAAGAGAACAGAAAATTCCTCTGTTCTCTCGCATCCATCATTCAATCCTAATACCCCGCTATTTTTCATCCTCATTCAACCGATCGAGTATTGTAATGGTTTCCGACAACTGGTTGTTAAAAATTTTCTTGGCTACATCCAATAAGTCAATAATCATCGGATCACGTAAAGAATAAATGACGCGGTTTCCTTCTTTACTGCCTGTGACGATGTTTTTTGACCTCAACACGGTTAGTTGTTGCGATACTGCTGAGCCTTCGCTTTCGGCAAGTTGTTGGATTTCGTTGACGCTTTTATTGCCGTCAGCCAAAATTTCTAAAATGCGAATGCGAAGCGGGTGTGCTAAAGCTTTAAAAAATTCGGCTTTAAATTGCTGCATGGCCATATTCAAAATGAGTTTCTTCCTTTCTATCACGGTGTTAAGTTTCTTCGGTTTTTTTATAATCTAGACCTGCTGAAAGAGCCGTACATTCCTCAAACGCAAAATGCTGGCAACTTAAGCATTTGTTCCGATCCAGTTGTTCTAGCGAAAAATCAATCGCTTCCCCAGTATGCTCAAAGAAATGCTCTTCTCCAGTATAGTCATACAAGCCAGTTTTTTTCACGATACTTAATGGATGTGGATTCATTCCTGAAAAAATCACAGTGCCATGTGTTGAAAAATCTTTTACGATACTCGATAAATACGCTTCAGCCGTCGCATCCATAAAAGGCACTTTTCCCATTCTTAAAAGTAAGATATTCGGCTTGTAGTGAATGGTGCGCATAATGGATTGTTCGAAAGTTTGAGCTGAACCAAAAAATAATGGCCCTTCAATATTAAATATACTGATTTGCGGGCAATCGCGGCTATTGGTCACACGGTGAGTCTCTACTCGTTTATTTTTATGCTCAGGATCTGGTAATGCTTTCGCAATGATCAATTGTTCACTCATTTGTTTCGCAAATAAAATCACAGCAGCAATTAACCCAACTTCGACTGCAACCGTCAAGCTTACAAACACCGTTAACAAGAACGTCACCAACAACACAAGTGAGTCTGTCGTTTTTGTTTTTAATAGCGAGACGAATACACGACGTTCGCTCATATTCCAAGCCACAATCATTAACACCGGCGCCATACTAGCCAGTGGAATGGCTGAAGCATAAGGAGCGAATAAAACAAGAACTAATAACACTACACTCCCGTGAATAATTCCGGAAAAGGGAGATACGGCTCCATTTTTGATATTTGTCGCTGTTCTCGCAATCGCTCCTGTCGCAGGAATTCCCCCGAACAAAGGTGTGACCATGTTGGCGACTCCTTGGCCGATTAGCTCTCTATTACTATTATGTTTAGTGCCGGTCATGCCATCTGCAACAACCGCAGATAATAAGGATTCAATCCCGCCAAGCATCGCAATGACAAAAGCCGGACCAATCAGCAATTGAATTCGTTCAAAAGTGATTTCTGGAAAATGGAATTCTGGTAGTTTGTTTGAAATTTCACCAAACGCTGAACCAATAGTCGCCACTTCACTCGGGAAAAAAATTATCGCAGCCACTGTAGAAACCAATAAACCAATTAACGGTCCTGGAACTTTTGGTAAAATCTTCGGTGTTAGTATGACTGCGATCAAACAAATCACTGCAGTCAACACACTATATATATTAATGGTATCCATGCGAAGAATGATTTCTTTTACATTCATCAAGAAAGATTCGTGTTTTTCCACATTGCTTAACCCTAAAAAATTAGCTATTTGTCCTACAAAAATAAGGACAGCAATTCCTGATGTAAATCCGATTGTCACTGGTCGTGGGATGTATTTAATCAACGACCCCAGTTTGAAAATACCCATTAAAACGAGCATAATTCCAGCTAGAAATCCGGCCAGCAACAAACTCTCGTATCCGTAAGTCAGCACAATGGCAAACAAGATGGGTATAAACGCGCCAGTCGGACCGCCGATTTGAAATTTAGACCCACCAAATAATGAAATCAAAATCCCTGCAATAATAGTCGTATAAATTCCGTACTCTGGATTTACACCCGACGCAATGGCAAAAGCCATGCCTAGTGGAATTGCGATGATTCCAACAACCAATCCAGACAATACATCCTTCTTAAAACTTTGAACTGAATATCCTGCGTATCTACCCGTGAAAATTGATTTCTTCTCCATACTAGGACCTTCTTTTTCTTATTATAGTATATCTGATTATTTGAATATTTAATAATACAAACATACTCCTCTTAATACAAATTGTCAAAGTCTCTAGTTATTGAAAACAAATAAAAAAACTGCTTCAACGTCATGTTCATGACAGTTTGAGGCAGTTTTTTATAAGATTCGGCTTATATTTATTTATTTCTTAAAGGTTCAAAAGCATTGGTCCACGCATTTACTTGATCCAGCAAAGTCGTCACCGATTTTACGTGTAAATCTGCCGGTTTAAATTCACTCATCTTAACAAAATCTGTGAATAACGACATGGCTGGGTGCGTTCTAACCGTAGCCACTTGCAGCTCGGCTAAAATAATACGTAAGGCTTCAGCTGCGCGTACTCCCCCCGATGAGCCATAACTGATGATTCCCGCTGCTTTATTATTCCATTCTGGATATAAATAATCGATTGCATTTTTTAACGCAGAGGTTACGCCATGGTTATATTCTGGGCAAATAAACACATAGCCATCCAACTCTTTAATTTTTTTAGACCATGGAATCGCTTCTGGTGTTTGATAATCCTGACTGTAAGCAGCCGAAACAGGCTCTGCATACATCGGTAAATTAAATTCAGCCAAATCTACCACTTCATATTCAGCATCTCCGCGTTTGTCCGCAATGTCTTTTACCCATTGTGCGACTTGCAAGCTATTACGCCCTGGTCTTGTACTTCCCGTAATAATCCCGATCTTTGTCATGAATATGTTCCTCCTCAAATTGTGATATTACCTTAGCTCTGTGAACCTTTACTCCTTGATGCCATTCCATCATAAGGGAAAAAGCCTCCTATTTCAATTAAATATACAGACTATTCTGTCTAAATAAACAATAGATTCTCACCTAGCAAAAACCAACTCTTGTAATTAAAATCGATATAGTACAAAATGCTATCTTGTTTTTGCTTTATCCACTAAACTTATAAAAAGATGTTAAATAATAACTTAAAATTATAATATAGAAATACATAAAAAAATCACAATTCACATTTCATATGCCGAAGGGAGGTCTATAGTTTTGAAAAACTTTATAGATAAATCACAACATCCTGTTCTAGCTTCAGTTGAATTTTTTGACATGATCCAAGATCCTATTTTTTTAATAGCTGAAGATAACGAGACGTTCCGTTATGTTTACGCGAATCCTACTGCTGTTAAAGTTTTTTCTCTCCAAAAGACTGATATCCGCAAAAGATTAGAAGAAGTCTCATCTTCCGCACATATCCCTCTTCACTATTATCGTGAAGTCCAATCTTCAAAAAAAACAGTCGAAGTTACCGAAACCATTCGAACGGAAAATGGAGATATTCTTGGGGACATTGTGCTGAATCCAATCTTGTCAGACGATGGGAACTGCACGTATATTTTAGCTACTCTTAAAGAAATGACAGAACTGAAAAAAACAGATCGCCTCTTGCAAGAAAGTGAGCAACGCTACCAATCATTAGCATCTAATCATCCTTATGGTATTTTTGTATTCGACGAAAATGGTCATTTACAGAGTGGAAATATCGGAACCGAAACGATTACCGGATACTCTGCGGAGGAATTGCTCGAGACATCGTTTTTATCCATGATTGTTGCAAATGAAATCGATAAAATTAAGCATCATTTTTACGAAACTTTACACAAAAACCGCCTGGAGCGATATGAATTTGCATGTCGTCATAAAAATGATCAGCTCCTCTATCTTCAAGCAACCAATATACCGATACGCCTCGACGGAAAATTAGTGGGCATGCATGTTGTAGTGACTGATATTACGGAAATGACCTATGCGAAAAAGAGTTTAAATGAAACAAAGGAAAAGCTAGAAATCTTTTGGGAGAACTCTGCGGTGCCAATCTTTTATATCGATGCCAATGGCGATATATTAAAAGTAAATCCAGCATTTGAAGAAATGTTTGAGTATACAGAAGAAGAAATGATCAATAAAAAAGGATCTATTATTCCTCCAGGGAGCAAAGTCGATCAAATGTCCATATTGAAGGGGATTCTTCAAGGAGAGACGATCAAATCGCACGATACCGTTCGCATAACCAAGTCTGGAAAATTGTTAAATGTCATTTCTTCTTACTCACCCGTGCGTAATGAGAAAAAAGAAATAGTTGGTGCAACAATCATATACAAGAATATAACAGAACTAAAAAAGATGGGAAAAGAGCTTCAGAAAAGCCAAGAAAAATATCGACTCATTACCGAAAGCACATTGGACATTATTACGCTAATGAACCTTTCTGGAGAAATTGAATACGTCTCCCCTGCAAGCAAGAAAGTTCTAGGGTTTTCTGATAAGGTTTACATTGGAAAACTCTTTACGCAAAACATTCATCCAGAAGACACCTTTACGTTAATAGACAATGTGACTGCTGTTATAAATGGTGGACAACCCACTCCATTAGATGTTCGTTACTTGCACCAAGATGGTCATTATATATGGATGGAAGTGTCACCTACTCCCGTCTATTCAAATGGAGAAATGACGCAATTGTTTACACTTGCGCGAGATGTGACAGAACGAAAAAGACTGCAAAGCGACATTGCCAAAATGGCGTTTTATGACCATTTATCCGGCATACCAAACCGCCGCAGCTTTGATGAAAAATTAGAAAAAGCGGTTCTTCAAGCCAATCGCACAAACAAAAAAATCGCTGTTTTAATGTTAGACGGCCGAAAGTTCAAAAAAATTAACGATCAGTTTGGCCACGACGCAGGAGATGCTGTTATTAAAGAAATGGCTACCCGTTTACAAGCCTCTATCCGTTTTGGTGACACGGCAGCACGTTTAGGCGGGGATGAAATGGGGGTTATTTTACCTGAAATTGACTCTGTGGACATTGCGATTGCTACCGCTGAACAGATTCTCAAGTCCTATGAAACTCCTGTACTTTTTAACGGTCATGAAATCACAATGGGTGCAGGCATTGGCATTTCCATATACCCTGATGATGCCGCTAATGAAAAACAACTGATCAAACATGCGGACTTAGCTTTGTATGAAGCAAAAAAAGCGAACCGGGATGCGTATCGCGTTTACGAAGAGGATCAGAGATAACGAGAGCTGTTCTTACTCTTTATAAAAAAAGAAAAGCCTTTAATTTGTCTGCATCGCAAACAAATTAAAGGCTTTACCTATATCCAATTTACTTTTCGACTCTCTTTATAGTTGCTCGCCATTCGTGTGAATCACCTTTTTATACCAGTCAAACGAATCTTTTTTAGAACGTTCCATCGTGCCATTTCCTTCGTTATCACGATCGACGTAAATCATGCCGTAGCGTTTTTTCATTTCACCTGTTGTGAACGAAACGATATCAATGATTCCCCACGGTGTATAGCCCATCAAGTCAACGCCATCATATAGTACAGCTTTTTTTAACGCTTCGATATGGGATTTCAAATAGTCGATTCTTTGCGTGTCGTGAATGTCACCATCTTCTTCTACGGTATCAATTGCACCAAAGCCATTTTCCACGATGAACAATGGAATTTGGTAACGGTCGTAAAGCCGATTCAATGTATATCGTAAGCCAGTAGGGTCAATTGACCACCCCCAATCGCTGGATTGAATATAAGGATTTTCGACGCCGTTCGGCAATCCACCGTTGACGATATTGCCAAGGTTATCATTTTGCACATCATATTTTACAGTCGTCGACATGTAATAACTAAATCCTAAGTAATCGACTTTGCCGTTTTTTAAAATTTCCTCATCCCCAGGTTCCATGTGGATATTGTAGCCTTCTCGCTCGAATTCTTTTAATACATAGTTTGGATAATAGCCACGTACGTGCACATCTGGGAAGAAATAGCGCTGTCTCATTTCTTCTTCTGACAGCATGACATCTGCTGGATTTGAAGAATACGGATAAACCGGGACATGAGAAACCATTGCGCCAATTTTAAAATCAGGGTTAATCGCTTTTCCTTTAGCTACCGCCAATGCACTTGCGATTAGTTCGTGATGTCCCGCTTGGTACATTACTTCTTTTGCATTCTCCCCATCTTCGATGACTACACCTGAGTTTGTCCATAAAAATATTGGGTTATGAACATCCATTTTATTGTTGATTTCGTTGAATGTCATCCAGTATTTCACTTTGTCTTGATATCGGGCAAAACAAACTTCCGCAAACTTCACAAAATGATCTACGACTTTGCGGCTTCTAAATCCACCATATTCTTTCGCTAAATGCAGCGGCATTTCAAAGTGAGAAAGCGTAATCACCGGTTCTATACCGTGTTTTAACAATTCATCGAATAAATTGTCATAAAATTTCAATCCTTCTTCGTTCGGCTCTGTTTCATCGCCTTTCGGAAAAATCCGACTCCATGCAATTGAAGTCCGTAAACACGTTAACCCCATTTCAGCAAATAAGGCGATGTCGTCCTTATATTTGCTGTAAAAATCAATCGCTTCATGGTTCGGATAAAATTTGTCTCTTTCAATCGTCGCTGTTATTTGTCTTGCGACCCCGTGTGCCCCGGCCGTCATCACATCGACAACGCTAGGCCCTTTTCCACCTTGGTCCCATCCACCTTCAAATTGATGAGCGGCTAATGCGCCGCCCCATAAAAAATCGTTTGGTAATTTCTCCATTTTATCTCTCTCCTTATTTAACAACTGTTAGTAATTTGTCCCCTACGAGGCCATCTAAAATGTTTTCGATAATGACTTCTTTATAAGATTGCGTATTAGTGATGATTAAAGGTGTTGTTATTTTAATGCCTTCGTTTTGGATAAATTCCCGATCAAACGTCATTAGCAAATCGCCTTTTTTGATCCTCGCGCCGTCTTCTACATGCAATGTAAATGGCTTTCCTTTCAACATAACGGTGTCCAACCCAACATGAACAAGCAGTTCTACACCTGAATTTGAACGTAATCCGATTGCATGTTTTGTCAGCGCAATCATCACCACAGTGCCATCGAACGGTGCATACAATTGGTTGTCTAATGGCTCTATTGCCACGCCATGCCCCATTGCGCCAGAACTAAATACCTTATCCGAGACTTCTGAAAGAGGAATTATTTGTCCTCGAAGCGGCTCATGAATCGATTCTTCGTTAACATTTATGGTTTCCACAGCCAAGTCGGGTTGTTCTTTCGTGGAATCTGTAAGGCCAGCTTTTTCTACTGCATTCTCTCCATACCCAAAAATTTGGATCAAAACGATAGGGAGAATAATCGCAATCGCACAACCAATTAAGATTCCCCAAATTGATGAAGGAAATTCGGGACTGATGCCATTCACTATCGTTAAAGGTCCTGGCAGTCCTGCATAAGCAAAATAATTGGGATTGAAGAAGCTTGCTGTTATTCCCCCTATAGCACCTGCAATACTCCCAAATATAAAAGGCTTCTTGAATTTCAACGTAATTCCGTAAATGGCCGGTTCGGTAATACCAAATAACCCTGTGATGCCCGCCGAAACGCCCAACTTTTTGGTTTCTTGACTTTTTGTTTTAATAATAACTCCTAATACCGCACCGATTTGAGCAATTACGGCAATGGTTTGGTACGCCTGGAAAGAATCACGACCATACAAATCAAAATTAGCAATTACCATTGGCGTTACACCCCAATGAATACCAAAAATAACGAGCACTTGCCAGAATCCACCGATGACCGCCCCAGCGATAGCCGGTGCGTTTTCTGCTAAGAAGTTGTAGCCATTTGCGATTCCATTGGCGCCTATCGTCGACAAAGGACCAATTAATAAAATGGTTAGTGGAACCATAATGACTAAACATATGAATGGAACAAATAGAGGACGCACAATTTCGTGAATGCGCTTATTTAAAAACCGTTCCAAGTACGACAAGATCCATACTAGAAATAGCGGCGGCAATACAGAAGATGTGTAAACAGTCTGAGTTAACGCCATTCCTAAAAACGAAATGGTTTCTCCTTCTGCAATTCTGCCAGCCATCGTTGCCCAAGTCGGACTGACTAACGCTGCAGTAGCAGCAACGGCAATATAAGGGTTTGACTTAAAATGATTTGAGGCAGTAATCGCGATGAAAATAGGTAAAAAAGTAAATGGTGCCCACGAAATAAAACTAAAAACTTCATAAGTACCTGTTCCCGCAAAACTAGGAAATAGTAAATTAATTATAATCAATGTTCCTTGTAAAATACCGGCTGCCGCTAAAATATAAACAAATGGTGCAAAGACAGCTGACATCGTAGCAATGATGCGATTTAAAATAGTGCCTTTGTTGTCGCTAACTGCTTCTGATGAATCGAACTTTACCAAATTTGAAAATTCTTCAAACACTTCGCCAACATGCTGGCCGATAACCACCTGAAATTGTCCGCTGCTTTCCACAACCGTAATAACACCCGTCATTTCCGACACCATTGCTTTGGCTTCTGGTTTGGAACGTTTTAAAACAATCCGTAGCCTGGTCGCACAGCGAGTAGCATTTACGATATTCTCTTCCCCACCCACTGCTTCCAATATATCTTTTGCTAGTTTTGAATAATCCCTAATTTTTTCTCCCATTTGTTTCACCCCTTTATTTGAATACTCTATCATCTTAATTGTACCGGTACAATTAATCAAGTGCCGAACAAAATTATTATTTGTTATAAATTGAATTAGAGGAGCCAAAACATAGTTTATGGTATACTTCTGTTATCTTTTCAGACATTAAAGTAAAGAGGTATGCATATGTTAAAATATCAGCACATCGCAGACGAACTAGAAAATTATATAGAAGAGCATAAGTTGCAACAAGGCGATAAACTGCCAATCTTGCAAGATTTAATGATTCAGTTCGACGTGAGTAAAAGTACGGTTACAAAAGCTTTGGATTTACTTGAGAAAACAGGAGTGGTTTTTCAAGTAAGAGGAAGTGGAATTTTTGTCAGACGACATAAACGCCAAGGCTATATTAGCCTAAGTTCAAATCAAGGGTTTAAAAAAAACTTGGAAGAGTTCCAAATCACTTCAGAAGTGATTACGCTGGATAGACGAAAACCGACAAAAGAAGCAGCAGTAAACTTGAATATTAGTCTTGACGATGATGTTTACTACGTAAAAAGAATTCGGTTTATCCACGGACAAACACTTTGTATTGAGGAATCCTATTTTAATAAGTCCATTGTCACTTATTTGAACAAAGAAATTATTACTGAATCTATTTTCAACTACATTACTGAGGGATTAGGATTGAGCATTGGATTTGCTGATACTTACCTTCATGTCGACAAGCTAAGTGCTGAAGAAGCGGAGTATTTAGGGTTAAAAAAAGACGATCCTAAACTTGAAGTTGAATCTGTTTTCCACTTAACAAATGGTCAGCCATTCGATTTTTCAAAAATTACTTATAACTACGTCCAATCCCAATTTTTTCTTCAAGCTGTTTTATAATCTGCAACAAACTCGCCCTCTTTTAAGAGAGCGAGTTTTTTCGTTCGTGCAGATTCACTGTATAATACAAATCAAGGAGGCTGATTGGAATGATTCGGATATTAGCAGTAGATGACGATATACATATGGTGAACTTCATTGCAGCTGAACTTCGGCAAGCAGGATACGAAGTGACAGAAGCCCTTTCAGGTGAGCAAGCTTTGGAGATATTGGAAAGTGAAACAATGGATTTAGCTGTTGTGGACGTCATGATGCCCGGCATCGACGGTTTTGAACTGACACGAATTGTCCGAGGGGATTACGACCTTCCCGTTATTTTGCTGACAGCTAGACATCATATTGAAGATAAAGAACGTGGATTTTTAGCAGGCTCAGATGATTATTTGGTCAAACCTTTCGAAGCGAAAGAATTATTGTACCGGGTCAAAGCGATACTGCGAAGATACAATCATCCTGAAGATGACTTGATCGTTATCGGGTCTTTACGCATTGATTTGAAAAGCTATGAAGTAAAGTCACCGAATGGCATTTTGTTTATTCCCTTAAAAGAATTTGAGTTGCTAGCTTTAATGGCGTCCAAACCTCGACAAGTGTGGAGCAGAGACTCTATCATTGAAAATGTTTGGGGAATTGACTTTCAAGGGGACGAACAAACCATTAACGTTCACGTAAAACGACTGCGTCAACGATTAGAGCGATTTTCGCCTGACGTGAAAATCGTTACGGTAAGAGGTGTCGGATACAAACTGGAGGTTGTCACATGAGTCTTTACGTGAAATTTATTTGGTTTACCTTTGCGACCATGTTGATCAGCAGCACGATCGCCTTTTTCGGGATGAATACGTATTACCACAGCCAACTTAAAGGTGAAAATAACGATAAGAATATGACCATCGCCATGTCTTTTGCAGATTTCTTAGATAAACTCCCAGCCGATCAGACGCGCGATGCATTGGTGACATTAGGTGATGCTGGCTATCAGCTTTATGTGACAGACGGCGCTACGGTCGAGCGCTATGGCGGTGACTACCGCGATGAAACGATCAGTCCATCAGAAGTCCAACAAGTTTTGGACGGCACAGAATTTAACGGCATACGCGATTTTCCTAAAGAAACATTTGTTACCGGTTTTTTTGCCAATGAATTAAAAAATACAGTCGGCGTTCCGGTTGAACTAGATGGCAAACCGCATGCCTTGTTTATGCGACCAAATATTGGGCTGTTGTTTCAAGAGCTCCACTTGTTGTTTGGTGGCTTGGCAGTGGCAATTATTTTATTGAGTTTTGTTGGCATGTTAGTCGTTGCCCGATTACTGATTCAACCCATTACAAAATTGACCGAAGCGACCGAAAAAATGGGAACAGAAACGTTTGATGTCCCCATAGCCATTCACCGGAAAGATGAAATTGGCCGTCTTGCAGATCAATTTTCAACGATGCGTTCCCGAATCGAGCAGTCTACATTAAAACGAAAGGAATTCGTGCACAATGTATCACACGATATCCAATCACCACTTCATACCATTCAAAGTTATTTAGCCTTGCTTGAAAAAGATGGCATTGCCAAAGAAGAAAAAGAACAGTACACAGCGGTTATTCAAGACGAAACAACGCGTTTATCTTTACTAACAAAACAACTGCTGACGTTGGCGTCATTTGATGCGGAAGCAGCAGAATTGGTCGAAACCGTATCTGTGGACCAGCAGCTTCAGCAAACTTTGTCGCATTTACGGTTTGCTTTTGAAGAAAAAGAACTTGGCATATCAGCGCAACTCGCAGAAGGGCAAGTTAAAGGCAACGGTGTCCTTCTACAAACAGTGTGGGAAAACTTACTGACCAATGCGATTAAATACAGCGAACCTGGCAGTCTGATTGACGTTCGGTTAAGGTCTACTGCAGAACATGTGATTTTGGACTTGCAAGACGAAGGGATTGGCATGTCCCCGGCTGAAGTGGAACACGCTTTTGACCGTTTCTACCGAGCAGATCACGCTCGGACACGTTCGACAAAAGGATCTGGTCTTGGACTCGCGATTGTGAAAGAAGTTGTCGAGTTACACGGCGGAACCGTCGAGATTTCCAGCAGGCTGGGTAAAGGTTCAACTGTTCATGTAGTACTTCCACGTGTTTAAATTTTATACAGCTGTACTAAACGTTTTTTATTGCGTTTAGTACAGCTTTTTTTCTTAAGTAAATATATTTTCCGTAATTGTCACCCGTCGTTCATCTTCCGTTCATGTTGGCAGCTTAAAGTAAAGTTATTAAAGAAACCGGAGGCGTTCCCATGAACATCGCATGGAAAGAAATTAAGAAAAATAAAGTGAGATTTGCCATTTTAGGTTCGATTGTATTTCTTGTTAGCTTGTTGACGTTTATCATATCAGGCCTAGCAAATGGCTTATCGCAAGACAATGCAGCGCTTATTAAAGATTTACCAGACGGCCAGTTTCACATGACCGAAGATGCGGAAGGCACACATAATTTGTCGCGCATCGACCTTGAAATTCAAGATCAAACATTAACAGAGACACAAGATGCTGTTGCTTTGTCGATTCAAATGGGCTTTTTAAATGACGAAGAAGACAAACAACGCAGTGTCGCATTTGTCACTACGACCGAGTCTTCCCTATTTGAAGATGTGAAAGCCGGCGAAATTGTACTCGATCGTTCATTAGAAGAAGCATGCTTAAAAGTTGGGGATGTTTTAACGAATGATCAGTTTAGTGGAGAGTTTATCGTTAAAGGGTTTGCCGAGCAGCAAAAGTACAGTCACGCTCCTGTTGCTTTTATCAACATGGCAAACTACAAAGAAATTTACCGTACCGATGAAATGCAATTACTCTTTGTACCAGAAAGTGACGAGTACCCAACTATTGCTGGACTTGAATCTTACACAAACAAAGAATTTCTATCTGCTATTCCAAGTTATAGCGCAGAACAACTGTCACTTAACATGATCGTTTGGTTTTTAGTTGTCATTAGTGCCTTACTGTTTGCGATTTTCTTCTATATGATGAACGTCCAAAAAATTGGCTTGTATGGCATTTTAAAAGCAATTGGGGTAAAAACAAGTACCTTGTTCAAAATGATGTGGACGCAAATGTTCTTTATTACGACCATCGCACTTGTCTTTTCAATCACGTTGAGCCAATTGTTCAATCAATTTGCACCAGCAGGAATGCCGTTTAGTTTAACCGCTACTGTGACGATTCAATTATCGATTGTGTTTTTAGTCATTGGGTTTATCGGCGCCACTTTATCTGGTATTCAAATTAAAAAAGTCGAACCATTACAAGCAATTCAACAAGGAGAGGTTTAAGATGACGATTTTTGCAGCTAAAGAAGTTCGAAAAACATTTACAAATGGGGAAGTCGCAGAAGAAATATTAAAAGGAATCGACCTGTCTCTTCACGAAAGTGAAATTACAGCATTAGTTGGTGCTTCTGGATCTGGTAAAAGTACGTTACTAACAATTGCAGCGGGATTGCAACCAACTTCAGACGGACAAATTGTCTTTAACGGTCAAAATATGACCGATATGACTTCTGAACAAATTCGGCAAATTCGGGCAAGTGAGTTCGGTTTTGTTTTCCAAGCGGCTCACTTAGTACCATTTTTAACTGTAGAAGAACAATTATTGCTTATGCTCGATGTTGCTGGAACTAAATTGTCGAAAAAACAACAAAAAAAAGAAGTTGCCGAATTGCTTGAACAAGTCGGCATGGACCACCGAAAAGACGCTTATCCCGCTTCTTTATCCGGCGGTGAAAAACAACGCGTTGCTATTGCTCGCGCCATTATCCACAAACCGAAAATGTTGTTCGCCGATGAACCAACGGCAAGTCTCGATTCAAAACGTTCAAAAGATGTGATGTCTTTAATTCGCGATTTAACGAAAACGTTGCGAATCACAACGTTAATGGTGACGCATGATGAAGAAATGCTGTCGTATGCGGATCATGTTATTGCGATGAAAGATGGATTGGTTGAATTACTACCAACAAAAAAGGAAGGCACGTGCTAATTGAGCACGTGCCTTCCTTTTTTGTTGCGCTCATTAGAAACCGCTGATTTCCCCGTTACACCAACTTATTGTTGGATGATGCAAAGTCCCCTCATTAAACAATATTAATGTTATACTAGACTCGAGTTTTTATATACAGAATATTTAGTCTATTAATAACCTTTTTCACTATCATCTAAAATTACACAGTGACATAAATGTCAGTATTGTTTTTATTGTCACAACATGTGAAGGTGAACTTAGAAAACAAAAGGGAGTAGGAATATAAATATGAAAAGTAGAGCAGCTGTCGCATTTAAAGCAGGAGAACCCCTACAAATCGTAGAGATCGACGTAGAGGAACCAAAAGCAAAAGAAGTCATGGTCAAAATTTTGTATACATCAGTTTGCCACACTGATGCGTTCACGTTATCAGGCGATGACCCAGAAGGCGTGTTCCCTGCCGTGTTAGGACATGAAGGCGGCGGTGTCGTGGTATCTGTCGGAGAAGGCGTAACATCTGTAAAACCAGGAGATCACGTAATTCCGCTTTACACAGCTGAATGTGGCGAGTGCAAATTCTGTTTGTCTGGTAAAACGAATTTGTGTAGTGCAGTACGTGAAACCCAAGGAAAAGGCTTAATGACCGATGGTACAACGCGCTTTTCTTATAATGGTGAGCCGGTTTATCATTATATGGGCACAAGCACATTTAGTGAATATACGGTTGTTAATGAAGTGAGCTTAGCAAAAGTTGATGAAGACGCACCGTTAGACAAAGTTTGCTTGCTTGGCTGTGGCGTCACAACAGGCATGGGCGCAGTGAAAAACACTGCCAAAGTTGAAGAAGGTGCGGTGGCTGCCGTATTTGGAGTAGGCGCAATTGGTTTAGCGGTTGTTCAGGGACTTGTTAAAGCAAATGCTAGTCGTATTATTGTAATTGATTTGAACGAAGATAAATTTGAATTGGCGAAAAAGATGGGCGCAACTGATTTTATCAACCCATCAAAATTTGATAAGCCGATTCAAGAAGTGATTGTGGAAATGACCGATGGCGGCGTAGACTACAGCTTTGAGTGTATTGGAAATGTTGACGTAATGCGATCAGCTCTTGAATGTTGCCACAAAGGATGGGGCGAAAGCATTATCCTTGGTGTCGCTGGTGCTGGAAAAGAAATTAGCACACGCCCATTCCAATTGGTAACCGGACGCGTATGGCGCGGATCAGCATTTGGTGGCGTAAAAGGACGCACTGAATTGCCAGGAATGGTCAAAGACTTTATGAACGGGGACATTGATTTAGAATCATTCATCACGCATCAACTAGATTTCCAAGACATTAACAAAGCATTTGAACTCTTGCATAATGGTGAATCGATTCGCACAATCTTAACTTATAAATAATAAGTTAAACCCCATTATGTTAATGAACAAAATAATGAATATATCCTAGGAGGAAATATTAAAATGACTACTCAATTACATCCGAAATTAGATAACGGCATTAACGACTATCCAGAAGTAAAAGACTTTGCAGGCGGAACTTTACAATGCCTTTGCGATTCAAACAAAGTTGAAGTAAAAATAGGCGCGCAAACTTTGCATAACCACGCATGTGGTTGTTCGAAATGCTGGAAACCTGAAGGCGCTACATTCTCATTGGTAGCTGTAGTCCCTCGCGAAAACGTTGAAGTCATCAGCAACGAAGACAAATTGGCGATTGTTGATGAAACAACTGCAATTCAAAGACATTTCTGTACAGAATGTAACGCTCACATGTTCGGCCGTATCGAGAACAAAGATCATGCATTTTATGGTTTAGATTTCGTTCATACTGAACTATCAGAAGACAAAGGATGGTCTGCACCTCAATTCGCAGCATTCGTATCATCTATTATTGAAACAGGTACACCGACTTCAGAAATGGATGGCATTCGTAAAAAGTTAAACGACCTTGGATTACCTACCTACGATGTATTGTCACCTGCATTGATGGACGTGATCGCTGCTAAAACGGCTGAATTAAACGACACGTTACAGAAGTAAAAATGAATTAATATGAAAAGCTGCAGATAAACTCCATCGAGAGTTTGTCTGCAGCTTTTTTATATAAGATAGTATTAATTTCCTTTTCATTTTCTCTCTCCTATTTAACTATTAATTGCGCTGTTTTTTTCTATCAAACAAAATCCATATGTAATATGCAGCAACTCCCGCAATCACTACTAAAGTTTGCAATTCTCTTGGTAAAAAAAGATATAAGAAGATAGCTACTAATATTAATGGGATCATTAAAGCAAAATACACTTTCACTTTTTTATCTTTGACAATTTCATAATCAGTTATTTTTCGGTTGACATACTACCGCAGGTCTTTTTATCACCATAATATATAGAGTGAATAATGGAATTATTTACATATGATTTTCTCGAACATGAAATCCTATACCCTAATCAAAATAACTTCATCTTTGTACAAAAGAAATTATCAAACTCTACAGTAATGAATATTTCTTACTCTAAAATACCATATTTTGGATAAAAGTAATTCTCTTATCCCATTAAAAGGTTTATAATGAGAGTCATAAGAATCATGCTATCCCAATAATTTGGAAAGCAATAATCCTGCTTTCCAAAACGAGGTGAACCATATCACTAACTTCCGTACGATCCATTGGTTCGGCCTATATATATTCCTCCACATTTCCATTTACTATTCTTGGATTTTTTTCAGTGAAACAAGTGACAGCACATTTGTGTTGGTGGAAAATCTTATCTCGTGGTTTGCGCCAGTCGTAGCTTTTGTGACCTTGTTTATTGTTTACCGAAAGTCAGCCGGCAGGATGCGTCTTTTTTGGTTATTGCTTTCTTTTGGTAGTTTAAGCTATGCCATTGCTGAAGGCATCTGGGTTTATAGCCATAATGTTTCACTTGTGGAGCCTAATTACCCGGGTTGGCCAGATCCTTTTTATTTTCTACAAATCTTTTTCTATTTAGCAGCGTTTATTTACCACCTTGTACAAAGGAAAGAAAACGCTTATCAAATAAAATTCATCTTTGATATTATGATTATCATTGCTGTCTCTACTTCTCTAAGTTGGCATTACCTAATTCAACTTTTGCTGCCAGAGGCCACTGCTTCGCTACTCTTGTTTGCCGTATC
This sequence comes from Planococcus halocryophilus, assembly GCF_001687585.2. GTDB lineage: Bacteria > Bacillota > Bacilli > Bacillales_A > Planococcaceae > Planococcus > Planococcus halocryophilus. The sequence continues at coordinate 3,160,338 of NZ_CP016537.2, forward strand.
TATCGGTTATCCTGTCGGCGATTTACTACTTCTGTTCGGTGCAGTTAGTTTATATATCGGCTATTCTCACACCTTATCACCGCGTGTATTGACTTTAATTATCGCTGGATTGGTTTTCCAGGTATTCGCTGATACTGCTTACTTATACTCTACCGTTGCCGATACGTACAGCTCGGGTAGTTTTTATGATCCGTTGTGGTCTTTAAGTCTATTGCTCGTGGCACTTTCAGGCTTGTATTCGTTAGATCCCGTTAAAAAATCTGTTTCAGGCAAGATTTTTATGCAAATAACTGACCGAATTTCGGTTCGTATGCTGCTGCCTTATTGTAGTTTACTCATGCTGTTTATCGTTATTATTGTTGAAGAAAGTAATCATACGAGAGGCTTGATTGCTGGGGCTTTTGTAGCGACTGCCTTGATCGTCACGAGACAGATTTTTACGTTGCGAGATAACCGAAGATTGTTGTTTAATTATGACCAATTGACATCTGAGCTTGAGCAGAAAATTGAACAACGAACGGTAGAAGTTACATCTAAAAACGAACAATTAGAAGGCGCTATTCAACAAGTAGAGCATATCGCTTACCATGATGAATTGACCGGATTGCCCAATAGAAGATTATTTCTTAAAAATTTAGAGTCTTCCATGGCTAGCGCTGATGAAAATTCTCAAAAACTCGCTGTAGTGTTCATTGATTTAGATCGATTTAAAAATATTAACGATACGTTCGGTCACGAGTTTGGCGATTTGTTACTACAAGACTTTTCACGAAAAATTTCAGAAAACCTGCGCTCTATTGATACCATTTCACGTCAAGGTGGGGATGAATTCACCCTTATCCTTAATAATATTCAAGATGAAACAGATATCACGCCAACTATTCATCGAATACAATCAGCTTTTCTAAACTCTTTATCTATAAAGAATCAAGAACTGCACGTTTCCATGAGTATCGGTATAGCTGTCTATCCCGATAACGGAAACACAACAAGCGAATTGTTAAAACACGCCGACAGCGCCATGTATAGCGCAAAGGCAAAAGGCAAAAATAACTACCAGTTTTTCTCGGACGATATGTCACTCATTGTTTCTCGAAAAATAGCACTCGAAAACGAGCTTCGACGCGCACTGACAAACAAAGAATTCCTCCTACATTACCAGCCACAGTTTAATGCTCATACAGGAGAAATTACGGGCATGGAAGCATTGGTTCGCTGGCAGATTACAGATGGAGAGATTATTTCTCCTGCTAACTTTATCCCTTTGGCAGAGGAAACTCGTTTGATCCTTCCACTAGGAGAATGGGTTCTCAATACAGCTTGTGAACAGGTCAAAATATGGCACGATGCAGGGCATTCTCACCTGAAGTTGGCCGTGAACTTGTCCCCTCTTCAATTTTTGGATGACGACTTACTGGATATGGTCGGACGTGCATTAGATCAGACCGGATTTCCAGCATCTTCGTTAGAGTTAGAAATCACAGAAAACGTGGCAGTTGATGATATCGATTTAGCCTTACTGCGCATGCAAGCCTTAAAAGAGCTTGGTGTTAATCTTGCTATTGATGATTTTGGTACGGGTTATTGTTCATTAAGCTACTTAAAAAAATTCCCGCTTACTAATTTAAAAATTGCTCAGTCGTTTGTGCGAGATATGGCGATTAACCCTCATGATGAAGCACTTGTCGAAGCAATGGTGTTAATCGGTCATAAACTCAATATGTCCGTCATTGCAGAAGGTGTAGAAACCGAAGAGCAACTAGCATTATTAAAAGAGCTTGGTTGCGACGAAATTCAAGGCTACCTATTCAGTAAACCACTCACTACCGATCATTTTTCTCAGCTCTTGTCGAAAGAATTTGCAACTAAAAATCCGGTCTATTGAAAACCAAGGTTTTGCTAGTAAATAAACCCGGCAACCTATGAAAGGTTGCCGGGTTTATTTATTGTTATCCGATTTCAAAATTTTTTTTAGCACAAACCGCGACTGTATGAAACTGCCTCGAATTCGGACCTTTTACGACTCTTGTTTCGATGAAACCTGTCTTTTCCATAAGCGGAACCATTTGTTCATCTATTAACTGATTTATCCCTGCCCATGACTCCCCATTTTTGCCATTACAAAGCGTAATAACGCAAGTGCCTCCTGAATTTAACACTCGATGTATTTCTGATATCGTAGCAGATAGTTCTTCCCAAAAGTAAATGCTGTGAATGCTAACTATTTTATCGAACTGCGTTTCTTCAAACGGTAAAAAATTCACATCCCCTTGCACCAATTCGGCTCGATTATTCTGCAATGCTTTTCTATTTCGGATGGCAGCTGATCGAATGACAGCTGGTGAAATGTCCAACCCCACTACTTTGTTTACGGAATCGTACTCTAAAATAAGCTTCATCGCATATCCTGAACCGCACCCAAGCTCTAAAATACGATTTCCTTGTTGAAGATCTAGTAATTCAATTGTCCAAAGTGTTTCAGGTTTGTGTTGCCAGACCATCTTTTCACCAAAATACGTTCCGATCCATCCTTTTGGGAATTTGTATTGTTGATCTACAAATGCTTGAATCTTATCTTTCAGCTTCATAATTCACCCACTTCTTTTAAAAATTTTGTAGTGTAGGTAATTCGCTAAGTGTATTATTCTTCCCTTCTAACATCTCATCATACAAATCCCATCAATTCTTTTACTTTGTCTTTATTCTCCTTTGACGTAACCATTTCAAGTAGTCTAAAAGCCACTTCAAAAGCCGTTCCAGGGTTTGAAGAAGTGATAATGTGATCATCACAGACAATTCGCTGGTCGATTACTTGAACATCGTATTGTTTTAATTGATCGCGCCGTTTACTTGTCGGGTGATCGTAAGTTGTGGCTCTTTTGTTTTTCAAAACACCGCTATGTGCCACCATCAATGCAGCGACACAAATCGAAGCAATCGGTTTTTTATGTGCATCAAAATAACGAACTACTTCTTGAAAATCTTCGCTAAATGCGTCTTCATAAAATCCTGCTTCTTCAAAACCACCGGGAATCGCTAGAGCATCAAATTCTTCTAACAAAATGTCATACAGTTGCTGCTCCGGAATCACTTGAAAGTTCCACGTACATTGCAACTGGGGGTGCTTTCCGACAGTCACCACTTCTGTAGAACCATCGCCTTCCCACTTGTTCCATCCCATTACATCCGTGAAAACACTTGCTTCAGAAGCTTCAAATCCATTGGCTAAGAGTAATAATATCTTTGTCATAGAGCACCTCTCCTTTATACTAGATTGTATAGGATCGTTAAGTTTCTACAAATGACTTTATAAAAGTAAAAGAATGACCTGAACTATACAATTGTATAATTCAGGTCATTTTTCATATCAATTTATCCCTCAATTACTTGCTTAGGCTTCCGCACAAGCACCATAATACCAGCAATCAGGTAGAAAATTCCTGCTAAAATACCGGCTCCGCCACTCACAAATGCAACAATCACCGCTGTTGCGATAAAGATGATTCCTGCGACTACCGGTTTTTTATTGCCTTTAAGCAAGACCATCGCGACAATTCCTAAAATGATAGCTACTACTGAAGCAACCGTGAGAAACCATCCTCCCGTACCTAGCATATCTAGCATTTCCTCAAAATCGCCCATACCCAGATCCGGATTTTCTGTAGCCATTTCATTAAACGACTCTTCCATGATCCCTCTATTGTTTTGAAGCCAAATCATCATGCCGCCAATTACTGCGGTAAACGCGTAACCCAGCGCCCCGATAATTGCTAATACCATTTCTGCTGTTCTTTTCATACTACTCCTCCTCAAGTTTGGTTTATTGTCCTGCGATGTCGCGTTTTGTAAATGCGGTCCATGCTGCACCTAAGAATACGATAAAGTAAACGACTAACACAACCACTGAAAACGTTAAGGTCATGCTTTCATTCAACGGCATACCACCGTCCATATACTGTTTTAAGTTGGTGTTGGCAAATAAAATATATTTCGACCATTCGTATTGTGCTAAGAACGCGACAATCGCATTGCCTGCCATCATTAAGAAAATCGCCAAGCCAATTGCCATTCCGCTGCTTCTGAAAATCGCAGAAATCATAAACGCAAAAGTCGCCATCATCACCAGCGTCACTAGACTCAATCCGTATGCTTCCACAATTTCACCAAATACACCGGTTTGCGCAAAGCCTGCTGATTGCTGCTGAATGATCAATGGATTCAGGCCATTCAAGCCAAAAAGAATCGCTCCCACAATCCACGAAGTTACTAATAAGAAAATAAGCAAAGTAAGTGCGAAAATCAATACCGAGACATATTTAGAGAATAAAATCTTGGTTCTGGAAATCGGACGAATTAATAATAACTTAATCGTTCCCCACTTAAATTCATTCGAAATTATACCTGCTGCCACAACAATGGTAAACAAGCTAATTAGTGATGACAAGAAACTGTTTTCTAATACATACTCCCATCCATCATAAGGTTTGGGTTTAATATTGTTTTCTAAATAGTAGTTATTTTCTTCAATGATTGGTTGATTGGTGTATTGAATAAATTCATCATCTTTCATCTCAGCGGTTAGCTGTGCGTTTTCTTCTTGAAGTTCTGCTTGCCAGTTGTCGCCGTATTCCTTAAAGTCGGCTTCTTCCCCCATAAACTTGGTTAAAAATCCGCCACCGATGGCAATCGCTAGTATGACAATAAACATGACCCACGTTGACTTTTGGGCATACAATTTTATTTGTTCGTTCCAGATTAAGTTCATAAAATTACTCAATGGTATTCTCTCCAATCAAGTCAAAGAATTTATCTTCCAATGTGGCTTGCAACACACGAACGCCGTAGATGCTGATCCCTTGTTCGACTAATTTTTTCAAAATAGCTGGAATTTCTTCACGCTTGACCGACAGCGAAAGTTCTTTCGCGGTCACTCCAATTTTGTTTGCTAATTGGGTTTCCAAATACGTTTTAGCAGGCGCTAGCGGTTCTACTTCGATATAAACTTCTTGTAACGACTCTTCATTTCCAACGTTCTGTACTCGTTCAATGGCAACCAATTCACCATTTTTGATGATGCCGATTCGGTCACACATTAATTCGATTTCCGACAGCAAATGACTAGAAACGATGACTGCAACATTTTCTTTTTCCGCTAAATTACGTATGTATTTACGAATCTCTCGAATACCTGATGGGTCTAGTCCGTTAGTAGGCTCATCTAATATTAATATCGACGGCCGGTGCAACAACGCTTGTGCAATCCCGAGACGTTGGCGCATACCTAGTGAATATCGTCCTGCTTTTTCGTGAATGGCGTTACCTAAACCGACCAGTGAAACCACTTCGTTCATGCGCGCTTCTGTCACGCCATTTACCATCCGCGCGTATTGCTGCAAGTTTTTCCAGCCGCTTAAAAATGGATACATCTCCGGATTTTCCACAATTGCACCTACATGCTGAATCGCATTTTTGAAATCTGTTTTGATGCTTTTTCCTTCGATCAACACATCACCTTCAGTAATGTCGATCAAGCCCACCATCATGCGGATCGTGGTCGTCTTGCCCGCTCCGTTTGGTCCTAAAAACCCGAACACTTCGCCTGCCTGGATCTCAAAATCCAGTCCTTTAATAATCGGTTTTTTCCCAATCGTCTTTTTTAACTTCACCAATTGCATTGCTGGTTTAGACATACACTCGCCCCCATAAATTATCTTTCCTCCTAACTTTACGAACAGGAAGACAAATAGTTCCTTTAAATGGGAAATGAGATATAATATCAAAAAATTAATAAAAATAATTCTGCCGATTACGTTCATCGACAGAATTCTTTTTTGTGCAATCTTCAGTTTTATTGTTCGAGTATTTCTTCGATTTCATTCTTAATCACTGACACTTGAGGTCCATACACAACTTGTACACCTGTACCGTTCATAATGACCCCTTTGCTACCAGTCGCAGGAAATGAGTTTTTCTTTACAAGTTCAGGATCTTTAACTGTTACACGCAATCGAGTCGCGCAGTTATCAAGGTCTATTATATTCTCTTGTCCTCCAAATGCCTCGATGATCGTATGTGGACGGCTAGTTTGCACATCAATCGAATCGCTAACCGCCGGCTCTTCTATTTTTTCATCTTCGCGTCCCGGAGTTTTAAAGTTGAATTTTATTATCAAGAATTTGAATACGAAATAATACATAAAAAACCATACAATCCCAATGGGAATCACATACATCCAGTTTGTCTTCTCATTACCCTGTAAAATACCAAATAAGATAAAGTCGATGAAACCACCAGAGAAAGTCTGTCCAATTGTTATATTGAAAATATCGGCCATCATGAATGCAAGACCATCAAAAATTGCATGTACTACGTACAAAATTGGCGCAATAAATAGGAAAGAAAACTCAAGAGGTTCCGTAATTCCCGTTAAAAATGAAGTTAATGCTGCGGATAACATGAGTCCGCCTACAATTTTGCGATTTTCAGGTTTCGACGTATGATAGATTGCTAATGCAGCTCCTAACAAACCAAACATCATCGTGATAAAACGTCCGGACATAAAGCGAGATGTTCCTTCATAGAAATGAGTAGTTGATGGGTCGCTCAACTGTGCGAAGAATATATTCTGCGTTCCTTGAACTAGCTGTCCACCAATCTCGAGTGAACCCCCGATTCCCGTTTGCCAAAATGGCAGATAGAATATATGATGCAACCCAAAAGGACCAAGCATCCGGAGGATAAAACCATAAATGAATGTACCAATTACGCCAGTTGCGTTAACTAAACCGCCCGCTTGCGTAATCAAACTTTGGAATAACGGCCAAATAAAATACATCGCCGTTCCTAAAAGAATTGCTGAGAATGCAGTGACAATTGGTATAAAACGAGAACCCCCAAAGAACCCAAGATATTGTGGCAACTCAATCTTATTAAATCGATTATGCAAGAGTCCGGTCATAATACCGACCATAATTCCCCCAAACACCCCCATCTCAAGCGTTTGAATTCCAAGTGCCATTCCTTGTCCAGCGCCAGATAAAGCTTCTGTCACCAGTTCATCATTAATGATCAAAATACCATTAATCGATGCGTTCATCACAAGGTACCCAATTAATGCAGCAAGACCCGCAGTCCCTTTGTCTGAACGTGCTAAACCAATAGCAATTCCTACTGCAAAAATAACGGGTAAGTTCGCAAAAATAATACTGCCTGCACTACTCATGATCGTAAATATCGCCTGTAGGAATGCGATATCTAAAAATGGATATGTACTTACCGTATTAGGATTTGATAGAGACCCACCAATCCCAAGTAGCAAACCTGCTGCGGGTAATATTGCAATTGGCAACATAAATGACTTCCCAAACTGCTGTGCTTTTCCAAATAGATTCTTCAATTTACGTACCTCCCTACTCATCTTTAACAACTAGATCGATGATTTTTTCAGAAAGAAAAAAGAGTATCTTCAGTCTTTTCAGGATTTCATAGATCTCATTTTCATCCGAAAAAATTAGAGAGACACTCTTTTCAAGGTTTTCAGTGCTTACTTAAAGAGCTGATAGTTATGTTTAATGGTTGAAACTCTTAAAAGTATTTCGCTGCCATTGTCTTCGCAACTTCTACTTTTTCTTCCGTAAGCTCTTTCATTGGCTGACGGCAATAACCTGCGTCGACGCCTTTTTCTTTTAAGATTTCTTTCAACGTCTGGTAAAGACCATTGTTTAAGAGTTCCGTGATGAAATCATTTGTTTCGTGTTGGATTTCACGTGCTTTTGTAATTTCACCTTTGTTGGCCAGTTCGTAAATTTCACGTGCACGTTGTCCGTTAACGTTGAACGTACTACCAATTGCACCGTCAACACCAAGAACAGCTGCTGAAAGAAGCATCTCATCAAATCCTGCATATAGTAATTTATCAGGGAATGTCTTTCTCATTCGCTCTAATAGATAGAAGTCACCTGCCGTGAATTTCACTCCAATGATTTTTTCGTTTTCAAAAAGCTCAGCAAATTGATCAATGCTAATATTTACGCCAGTTAAGAACGGAATTGAGTAAATGATCATTTTATTGTCTACTGAATTGATGATGGTGTTGTAGTAGTTTTTAATTTCTTCAAAGTCAAATTTATAGTAAAACGGTGTGACTGCAGAAAGCGCATCATAGCCTAAATCAGTTGCGTATTTAGCAAGTTCAAGCGATTCTTTCAAATTGATTGAACCCACTTGTGCGATCAACTTGACTCGATCTTTTACTTCGTCTTTTACTATACGGAAAATTTCTTTCTTTTCTTCGGTGGAAATCATGAAGTTTTCCCCTGTGCTACCGTTTACGTATAAACCGTCTACTTTTGTAACATCGAGATTGTACCGAATAATTTCGCGTAATCCTTTTTCATTGATTTCTCCGTCTTTATCGTAAGACACCATTAACGCCGTAAATAAGCCTTTCATCTAATGACCGCTCCCTTTACCATATTGTGTTCTACTTGTTCATACTTGAGACAAAACGTTTTGTAATTTCTCTTGGTCGAGTAATTGCTGATCCTACAATACATCCGTGAGCGCCATAAGCCATGGCTTGTTCTAATTCTTCTGGCCGCCAGTACCCGCCTTCTGCCATTACAGGAGTTTCTATCGCTTCGCAAAGAGATTTGATCAACCCGGTATTCGGAAGCACTGTGTTTTTTGTGTAATCTGTGTACCCTGAAAGTGTCGTTGCGACTAAGTCAAAGCCCAAATCGCTTGCTTTTACGCCTTCTTCCAACGTTGAAATGTCCGCCATTAGTAAGACATCTGGAAATGCATGTCGGATTTCCGCGTAAAATTCATCTAAGCTTTTTCCTTTTGGTCTCAGCTGATTTGTGGCATCGAGTGCGACGATTTCCGCTCCCGATTTCACTACTTCTTCGACTTCTTTCAACGTAGCTGTGATGAATACTTTGCTATCGTCGTAATCGCGCTTCACAATGCCAATGACCGGCAAGTCGACTAGTCCTTTTATGGCACTGATGTCTTCATAGCTATTGGCTCGGATGCCTACAGCTCCGCCTTCTTGAGCTGCTACTGCTAACCTCGACATAATGTACGAACTATGAAGCGGTTCGTCATCTAATGCCTGACACGAGACAACCAGCCCACCCTTCAGTTTTGCTAGTAATGACTGTTTATCCATAACGACTACTCCCTAATGTTCAATAATTTAAACCTCTGTGCTTGGTTAATAAAGTTTACTTGATGTGTTTTTTGAAATTTTTAATTGTACGGCTTTTGCTTCTTTTTCATTTTTCATCGCTAAGCCTGTACAAATCAGATCGATTAAAAACAGTTGAGATATTTTCGAAACTAATGATCCACTGTCTAATGGACTTTCTTTAGACGAAGATAATAAGACTAAATCAGCAAATTTCGTCAAAGGGGATTTTGTATAGCTCGTCAAAGCAATCACAGTTGCGCCACTTTCTTTTGACGCACTTACTGCGTCTATAATGTCTTTTGTACTGCCTGTTAAACTAACGGCGATGACAACTGTTTTTTCCGTCATCGAAGCTGCTCGCATCATTTGAAAATGTGAATCCGTAATGACACTTGCATTTTTGCCGATTCGCATCAATCGGTTTTGCATGTCTAGCGCAGCAATTCCCGATGAGCCAACTCCAAAAATCACAACATCTTCAGATTCAGCTATTTTCATGATAGCTTGGTCCAATAATTCTTCTTTTGCTACTTCAGCAGTGTCTGAAATCACTTGAATGACATTGTTTTTCACTTTATCGATATACGTATCTTCAGTGGTTTCCGGAGTGATTGTTGAAATTTCTTGAGCAAGCATAAACTTGAAATCTTGGAAGCCTTTATAGTCTAGCTTTCTGAAGAACCGCAATAAAGTTGCTTCTGCAACGTCGCATACTTCCGCCATTTCCGTTAAAGAGTGATAAAGAACTTGATCTTTATTTCCCAAAATATATTCGTATACTTTTGTATCTGACTTTGTGAAATCAGCTTTCATCTGTTCCATCAGTAGCGTCGGTTTTACGCCGACTAATTTTGTTTGTGTTTTCATTTAGCACCTCGCCTCACTTGTTGGAGTTCATAATTTTTAATGGCACCCAACAAATTCGAGCGATTTCCATTTTTCGCTAAACGAATAGTGAGCTTTTCTTTGAAGGGATCTAGCAAATTCCTGAAAACAGCCTTTTCGATTTCCTGCTCTAGCCACTTTCCTTGAGCTGAAATCCCGCCCCCTATAACAACCGAGTCAGGATTCCAAATATAGATCAAGGATTGCAAACCAAGTGCTAAATCGTCTAGCCATTCATGAAATAATTTGACGGAAGCGTTGTCGCCACATTTAACTTTTTCCATAAATGCCGGCAGTTGTTGTTGTGGGTTTACTTCTTGGATTTTTTGTTCTAGCCGACTGGCAGATGCGTATTGCTCAAAGCATCCCCTTTGTCCACATAAGCAAAGTCTTCCGTTAGGGTAGAGATTCATATGACCAATGGCTCCGGCTAAATGAGTAGATCCTTTATGGATTTGTCCATTTAGCGCCAGAGAACCACCAATTCCAGTTCCAATCGTCAAAAACAGTAAATTATGAGCGTCTGAAGAAACGTCTTTTGAGAGTTCCCCGAGTGCACCGCAATGCACATCATTTTCAAGTTCTACAGGGAGTTGAAGTTCGGTCTCGAGTATTTGTTTAACGTTCATCCCACTATAACCTGGTATGGTTTCTGTCGCATAAATCACTTTTCCAGCTTTTGAGTCAATCGATCCTGCTGTACTGATGGCGACGCCTTCTATGGCCCAGTCTTTTTGAAGGTCTTTTGTCAAAGTTTTAATCCTTCCAACGAGTTTTCCTCCACCTTTGAACGCTTCCGTAGAAGTCACTTTCTCAACAACTAAATACCCTTCAGAATCCCCAACACCATATTTAATATTTGTTCCTCCAATATCGAATACAGCTAGTAACATGTGGGATTCCTTCTTTCGTTTAAGGTAATAATAGATTTGGTAAGAATAGAGCAATCTGCGGGAAGAACGTAATCAGTAACAAACAAACAACGAGTGGAATGATAAACGGAATGACGCCTCGCGTTAATGTGGCCACTGGAATATTCCCGACTCGGGACACTACAAACAAGGCCATGCCCATTGGCGGAGTCAATATCCCAATCATTAAGTTTAGAATAACAATTATACCAAAGTGTACAGGATCTACCCCCGCTACAAGTACGACTGGCACTAAAATAGGTACCAATAAAATCAATAGCGCTAAAGATTCGACAAACATGCCAAGGAAAATAAGCAAGAGGTTCATCAATAACAATAAGACAATTGGGTTATCTGTAACGTTCAAGAAGAAATCTGCGACTTTAATCGCGACTTGTTCATGCGCAATCATTTGGCCGAAAAACTCGACACCCATGATCATCAATACAGCAACACCGGTTAATTTCATCGATTCCACTACGTTCGTAAACAATAATTTAAAGTTAAGTTCTCTGTAAACAAAGAAACCTAAGAACATGGCGTAAAGCGTAGCAACAATTGCCGCTTCAGTTGGCGTAAAGAATCCGGAGAAAATCCCGCCGATGATAATAATCGGTGTTAACAATGCCCAAAATGCACGTTTGAAATGATAAAGTCGCGTTTTCATCGAAGCTTTCGGTGCTTTTGCATAGCCACGTTTTTTCGCCCATACGTAAGCAACAACCATTAACGAAAATGTCATTAACAACCCTGGTAAAACACCTGCTAAAAACAAACGCGCGATTGATTGATCTGAAATAACACCATAAATGATGAGTGGAATACTCGGTGGAATAATGGGTCCGATAATCGCCGAAGCTGCTGTTAATCCGCCTGAGTAATCGTCATCGTACTTTTCGTCTCTCATCGATTTAATCTCTAATTGTCCAAGACCTCCAGCATCTGCTAAAGCCGATCCAGACATTCCGGAAAACATAAGAGAAGCCATAATATTTACATGGCCGAGACCACCGCTATAGTGCCCGACCAATGATTTCGCAAAAGCAAAAATTCGTTCTGTAATACCTGAAGAGTTCATCAAAGTCCCCGTTAAGATGAAAAACGGAACGGCTAGTAGCGCAAAACTGTCGATACTATCGATTAACTTCGCTCCCGAGAAGAACACTAAGCTCCAATCCGTCATCGCGAAGTAAGCCAGTGCTGCAACGATTAACGTAAAGCCAACAGGCATTCCTAAAAACAGAAGCAACAGCCATATGATAAAGATAATGCCGACTTCCATTTACATCTCCTCCTTCGCATTGCGCCATTCTCGATAGTTGCGCTCAAGAAGACGATAAATCATCAACACCGAAAGAAGAGGAAGAGCACTGTACATATACACATATGAAATTCCTAATGCCACAATATCAACAGGCACCTTTCGCAAAGCCATTTCGTAGCCAATGTAGGCCATCAACAACAAAACGATTAAAATGACAAATTGGAATACATAATTCAACCCTTTTTGGATCGCTTTTGGCATCTTTTCAACAAAATAATCAATATACACATGTCCATTTTCTTTTATCCCGATGGATACCGCTAAGTAACCAACATAGATAAAGATAAATTTCGCTAATGCTTCTGACCATGTTAACGGCTGATCAAGGACGAGGCGGAAGAAAATTTGCATCGTCAAGACAATTAACATGATGATAAAAAGAACCCCGCCTACGATTTCTTCAAAATTCGCCAAAAACTTTTTCATGATTTCACCTGATTCCTAATTAATCGTTTGCTCCTTGAATTTCTTTCAAATAGTCTTCAGCGCCTTCACCTATTTCTTCAAGGTATGATGGGTAAGCTTCAGCTACGGCTGTTTTAAATTCTTCAAGGTCTGGCTCTGTTACCGTCATGCCTTCTTCTTTAAACTTCTCTACTAAACTTGCTTCTTGCTCTTCAAATAGCGATGTGTGGTAAGTTGCAGCTTCTTCGATACCTGCTTGTAAAATTTCTTGCAAGTCTTCTGGTAGTTTGTCCATTGTTTGTTTGCTTACTACATAGTTAACGTCGTTTAATACGTGATTTGTGATGGCTAAGTAATCTTGGACTTCATAAAATTTCTGTGCATCGATTGTAGATAGCGGGTTTTCTTGACCATCTACAGCGTTTGTTTGCAATGCTAAGTAAACTTCAGTGAAAGCCATTGGTGTTGCAGATGCGCCAGTATAGTTCGCGTAGTCGAGTAAGTTTTGAGCTTCTGGAACGCGTAGTTTCAAGCCTTTCATGTCTTCTAATGATTCAATTGCACGGTTTGAAGTTGTTTGACGCGTACCGTTGTAGGCATTTCCGGCAAGAACCCAGTTATGCTCTGCTGCTAATTCTTCTTTCAAGCCCTTACCGTAATCTGTATCGTTTAATACTTTGGTAACGTGTTCATAGTTATCGACAATGTATGGCAAGCCCATTAGTGAAGCACGTGGTACCCAAATTCCAAAACGACCCGTTTCAGCGAATGTGATATCCAACGATCCTTCGCTTGTTTGTTCTAGCATTGCGCGGTCATCGCCTAATTGAGAGTTTGGATATAATTTTACTGTTAAACGGCCGTCACTTTCATTGTCTACGTATTCTGCCAATTTTTCAGCTGCTTTGTATTCGTTCTGCTGGTTTCCAGCGACCATTCCGAATTTCAGCTCAAATTTCTCAGATGAGTCTCCCCCGCTCTCTTCTTCACTAGATGCTGAACATGCGCTTAAGATCACTAATGCTAAAAACAATACCCCTATTGATAACCAACGTTTTGTCATAATTTTTTCTCCCCTTTTCCCTTTTTTTAATGAAAGTGCTTACAAATTTGAAAGTTAACTTTCAAATTTAATTTATTTTTGACAGTTTACTTTCACTAAATTAACGTAAGTATACTTTTATGCGAGTTTTCTGTCAACTATTTTTTAAAATTTGATGGTTAGTTGTCAGAATAAGTGGATATGAATTAGAAAAGCTGCTTGGGATTCCGTCGCTCGCTTTCCGCGGGTACGGCTGCCTCTGCTGCTTCCTTCGCTCAGCTCAGTCCAATAGCTCCGGCCCGTTCTATTTCCGCTGGAGTCGAGCACCTGCATGCCAAGGCCACGAGTATGCAGAAAATAAAAAGCAGCAAGGAAAAATCCTTACTGCTTTTAGAAATCATGAATAATAAATGCTTTTCAATTACTTCTTTTGTCTCTCGAAACTATAATCATAAGTAAATTGAACTTCATTTTTGATGATTATACTTCACGTTCAACAATGGACTTTTTCTAGTTTTATTTCGGTAAATTTTAGACTTAGCCTTTGATTTTAAAGCTTGTTAGCTTGAAGTTGGTCAATAAAGGATATAGTAACAGTACAAGATAAAATTGAAACTGGTAAATAGCTGATATTCAATAGGAGGTCTTCATCGTGAAACCACAAATATTGATCGTAGGAGCTGGTCCAACCGGTCTGGCTCTTGCTCATAGCCTTGCCACTCAAGGCGTTCCTTTTCGAATCATTGAAAAAAATTCGGGTACGGGAAAAGCTTCTCGTGCCTTAGCTGTTCATGCGCGAATCTTGGAGCATTATCAACAACTGGGGTTATCTGAGAGGATTGTCAGTAGAGGACAGCCGATTTTGTCACTGGATTTGAGTGATGGAAAAGAAGTGAAAGCCAATTTGAAATTTAACGATTTTGGCAAAGGGTTGAGTCCTTTCCCGTTTATCCTTAGCTTGCCGCAAGATGAACAAGAAGAAATGCTCGTGGATGAATTAAAGAAAATCGGAGTCGAAATTGAATGGGGTACAGAGTTGTCTTCTTTTGTAGATAAAGGTGAATCGGTAACTGCGGTTTTAAAGAAAGAGGGACTTCCAGAAGAATTGGCTGACTTTGAGTATTTATGCGGATGTGACGGTGCGAGCAGCATGGTGCGAAAAGGGTTGGAATTCGAGTTTCCAGGTGGCACGTATGAGCAATTATTTTTTGTCGCCGATGTGGAAACCGAAAAACTAGAAGAAAGAATGGAAAAAATGGACATGTATATGGACAATGATGGCTTTATGTTGTATATGTCTGTAAGAAACGCACACACCAAAAGAATCCTTGGAGTCGTACCTGAAGAATTTAACGATCAAAAGGATATCGAATACCATCATATTGGCGAATACATTGAGGATAAAATTAGAGTGAAAGCAAGCATAGTCAATTGGTTCTCTACTTACCGTGTCCATAACCGCGTGAGTGAGCACTTTTCCAAAGGACGCGTTTTCATTTTAGGAGATGCAGGACATCTTCATAGTCCAGCAGGCGGACAAGGTATGAATACCGGCATTGGGGATGCGATTAATTTATCGTGGAAACTTGCAGCGGTATGCCAAGGAAAAGCTACTCCCTCCCTATTAGATACTTATGAATTAGAGCGGATTGGTTTTGCCCGAAAGTTGATCGCTACGACGGATAAAGCATTTCAAACCATCATCAACCAACACCTTCGTGGTACTTTATTGCGCAAGGTTGCAGTGCCGCATATTTTGCCTTCCATGTTCAAGTTGGCGTTCGTCAAAAAGAATGGCTTTAAAATCTTGTCCCAAATCCACATCAACTATCGGGACAGTCCCATAAGCAAAGGCAAAGCCGGTAAAGTCTTTGGTGGCATGCGCTTGCCGTGGATCCAAACAGCAGGTCGCGACAATTACACCCCGCTGCAATCCGTGGATTGGCAAATTCATATATACGGCAAAGCCAGTAAAGAACTGATAGATTTTGCCCGCTCGCATTCTTTCGAGGTTCATGAATTTGCATGGGAACCTAGCATGCAAAAAGCCGGCTTCCAACAAAACGCCTTGTACTTTGTTCGTCCTGATGGCCATGTCGCTGTTGCGAACAAGAAACAAGACGTGAGTATGTTAAAAGACTATTTGGATGAGTTTGAAATAGTGGCTTTTCGCACTCTATAATCGATAGGCACACTTTTCAAAGCGGTTTACTTTAACTGCAAATGCATCTAGTGAGAGGGTTAATTATTCAACCAATCAGCTAGCATTAGTTTTTTACGGTGATGATTGTACTAAATACACTTCTATTATTAAAGTTTTATCAAAAACACCCTCATCCACGGGAAGGATGAGGGTGTTTTTCGATGTTAAAATTGCAGGTTAACCAAATCGAATTGGATTATCCCGATGATTACCACCATAACCAAAAATGTAATTTCACCCATCGTTAAAATCCATTGTTTAGGTTGATCACTGTATTTCCATTGGAAAAAGGCTTTTACGGACGAATCGATAAACATAAATGTCACAAAAGTGAGCATGTAGAATGCGACTGAATATCCTTTGAAAATCATCAAATACAAAACCATGAACATGACTAGCATCGCTACAATACGAAGGCCCCAATCGATTTTTTTATGTAAGTTGTTTACGTGATTGTATGAAAACCAAACCTTTTTTTCTTTTTCAATGTTGAAGCTTTTTCTCAGAGTCCATTTCACCAACCACATTCCACCAAACAAAACCGCTAAAAACAAAGCTACTTTCAATCCAAACATCTAAAATCTCCCTTCAGCTAAAAAACAATTGATAAATGACATAACCACCAACTAACAATAAAATTAACAACGTCATGCCTTTCCAGCCCATGTCACCTGCTATGTCTGTTACATTGCCACTTCCCGCTCCCCGGTCAAATCCATCACGTAAGTTTCCAGTAGGGTTTTGTTTTTGCTCATCTTGTCTTAGTTTTGATCTTTCTTCTTGAGGTGCTTTCTGCTTATCCATAAGTCACGACCCTATTTATAAAATTCAATTAACTCTTTTCTATTATGACATATATTGGATTTACCTCCTAGATTATTTAACCTCTTCAACAAGATAGAGACTTGAAAGATTAACAAGGACGAGCTATGCTTCAGTTAGCTATTAGTAAAAGACTGTGGATTTTTAAAATTCACCGGATAAGGGAGCTACTTCTATGAATTCTTTTCAGCATGTGTACGACCGGAAAAATACCCGCTCTGTTAAATGGGACATGATAGGTGAGATTTACGGCCTTGAAGATACGTCAGACATTTTGCCAATGTGGATTGCAGATATGGACTTCCCTGCACCGCCAGCTATTTTAAAGGCATTACATGACCGTGTAGAGCATTCGATTTTTGGCTATTCTTTCATGTGTGAAGAATGTCGAACTTCCGTGATCAACTGGCAACAAAAACGAAACGATTGGAAAATCGAAAACGACTGGATGCTGTTTCACCAAGGCATCATCCCAGCCATTGCATCCATTATTGAAACCTTTACAGAAAAACACGATAAAATTGTGGTGACACCTCCTGTCTATCCCCCGTTTTTCCAGCTTGCTGAGCATCAAGATCGAGAGGTTTTGTATTCTCCGCTCGTTGTGCAGGACGGTCAATACACAATTGATTTCAAAGATTTTGAAGAAAAACTAAAACAAGCTGCGCTTTTTATCTTATGCAACCCGCATAACCCTGGTGGACGCGTCTGGACTGTTGACGAGCTGACTGAAATACTTCGCTTGTGTACGAAACACGACGTACTCATTATTTCCGATGAAATTCACGGAGATTTGATGTTAGGTGAAAGCCGTCATACGCCAATCGCAAAAATCGCAGGCAAGGAAAGCGACCGAGTGTTCACGTGTCTTGCACCGACTAAAACCTTTAACTTAGCAGGCATTCAAGTGGCTATGATTATCGCAACCGACAAAGAAAAACGCGCAAAACTAGAAAAGCATGCACTTGCTCACGGTACAAGTATGCTCAACGCCTTCGCACCAACTGCTTTGACCGCTGCATACAATGACAGCGAGCCTTGGCTTGAAGAGATATTGAAAACAATTGCTGACAACATCGAATTTGCTCGTACCGAATTAGAGTACAAAGTGCCGGGCTTACAAGTGATGAAGCCGCAATCGACTTATTTGCTATGGATCGATTACAGTAAGTTAAACTTAACCGAAGACGAAGTCATGAAAAAATTGCTGTTAACTGGTAAAGTTGCATTAGAACCGGGCAGCAAGTACGGTTCTGCCGGTCTCGGCTATTTACGTTTGAACGCAGCTTGTCCGAGAGAAACCTTGTCTGAAGGAATTGACCGGGTTGCCTTGGCATTAACAGGCAAGAAAGAAAAGTAAACGACAACTGATACACATCACAAAAGCCGCTGATTCCCAAGTTAAGGAGATCAGCGGCTTTCTTACGTCTATTCCAGCTGCGCTACTGGAATCGACTTATTTTTTCTTGCCTTCGTATAACTTTTCTTCTGCTTTAAGTGCTTTAAGCAGCGACCAAATCATCTATTCAAATAATGGCGTAACTGGTTTTTCGTTATGAACATGTTCAATCGCTTCAGCTAATAGCGGAGCGACCGATAAAATTTTAACTTTCGGTGTTTGTTTTTCTTTTGGCACATGGATGGTATTCGTTACAACCAATTCCGTCACGGCCGACTTTTCGATTTTTTGAATCGCTTCGCCAGATAATACAGCGTGTGTGCAGCAAGCGTAAACGGCTTTCGCACCATTTTCCACAAGTACATCAGCTGCAGCAGAAACCGTCTTCGCCGTATCGATGATGTCGACGATAATGATGACGTTTTTGCCTTTGATGTCTCCAACAATGTTGACCATTTCAGGCTCATCAGGGTGCATCCGACGTTTATCGATAAAGCCGATTGGCACGTCTAAATGACTTGCTAGTTTACGAGCACGTCCGAGTCCTCCGTTGTCTGGAGCTACCACAATCGCATCTGTTAATCCTTTGTCCGTGAAATATTGTTCTAAAATTTTGCCGCCAAGCAATTGATCGACCGGCACATTAAAGAACCCTTGAATTTGCGGAGCGTGTAAATCCAATGTGATGATGTGTGTCGCGCCTGCTTTTTCTAACATATTCGCAACTAGCTTTGCCGTAATCGGCTCACGCGAACTGGCCTTGCGGTCTTGACGCGCATAGCCGTAATACGGAATAACCACGTTAATGGTTTTCACAGAGGCACGTTTTAACGCATCAATCATGATCAATAATTCCATCACATGCTCAGTTCCCGGCTGTGATGTCGATTGCACTACATACACATCTGCCCCGCGGACACTTTCTTCAATGTGAATTTGAATTTCTCCATCACTAAAGTGAGTAATGGCGCTTTTTCCTAGCTCGCACCCAAGCGAATCCGCAATCTCTTGTGCCAACTCCGGATTTGAATTTAATGTAAACAGCTTAAAGTTTTTTCGTAATTGATAAGCCAACTTATAGCCCCCTCGAATTTTTATAGTACCTATTAGCTGATTAGCAATTGCTATGAGTTAGCAATTGCTAATGGCCTGTAGCTGTTGGTTTTATGATAACCTTTTAGAGGGGGAATAGCCACTGAAAATAGTGGGAAACTCGCTACAGGCGGTCGCTTTCCGCGGACAGAGCGCTGAGCTTCCTCGTCGCAAGCTCCTGTGGGGTCTCATCACTCCGTTCTTCCGCAGGAGTCGCCGCCTTCCGCTTTTTTACTCCTGTTATCAAACTAATTTAATACAGTAAATATCGATTTCTTTTCAAAATATGCATGAAGTCGGTACTCTGCTATTTCCTGAGCCCACTTATACAAAACCTCATTTTCTTCAGGAAAAGGCTGCAAATTGAATTTGAAAAAATTATTTTCGAAAATAACTAACTCTTCTTTTGCGCTCCCGCTCCATTTTGTCATCGGCATCTCTGAAATCAGATCAGCTATTTTCTTCACATCATACTTACGCAGTCTTTTCCCCTGCGCGTCGTTAAAATCTACTTTCATACGGTAATCTCTTTCCGTTAAATAGCTATGGAAAAACGGTGCCGCTTCTTGTGGAGTTATCGGCTCAAGCCACTTCTCTATCCCTTTTGACAACATATAACTCAAAACAACCAGTTTGTAACTTTTGGTCATCAAAGTTTTTTCAACTTCTAATAGCCAATTCTTATATTTCAACCATACATTTTGTTCTGGTTCTGTAAGTTCATCGGCGTAAGCGAGCATACCAACATAACTACTAAACTCTTGCTTTACCGTCTTAGATTCGATATTAGCATGAAGATGGAAATCTAAATAACTCGGGCGTCTTCCCATTTCTTTCTTCAATTCTTGATACTCCATAACCAACAACTCTTTACGTGGTGATCTTTTTTTACGCATTTCTTCTAATAAATTGATGACTTGCAAATCTAAATTAAATTCACATTGAAGAGGAATAAGCGGCTCGACATTCTTATTTCCCACTTTTGTTTCCTCTTTATTAAACACAGCTAATTTTAAATCAGCATTTCGGTAATTGCCGATAAAATCAATAATGACACAATGTGTTTTACCATCCGCAATACGTAAACCACGTCCAATTTGTTGCGTGTAAACTGCAAGCGATTCTGTCGGTCGAATAAAAACGAGCGTATCCACTTTTGGAATATCGACTCCTTCATTGAATAAATCTACGGTGAAAATCAGTTCAATATCGCCAGAATCTAACTTGGTACGAGCCGTTTTCCGTTCTTGTGGATGAGACTCACCGTGAAGGGCAATAGATCTAACACCTTTACTTTGAAAAAAGCGATTCATATAAAGAGCTTGTTTTACCGAAGAACAAAAAACGATGGTTCTCGTTTGTTTGTAACGGTTCCACTCATCAAAAATGTTTTCCGCAAAACTCTCACGTAACTGTAACTGCAGTAATTCATGTTCGTCATACCGGTTCCCTCTCCACGGAATAGCTGAGTAATCGGTATCATCATGTACACCGTAATAATGGAACGGTGCTAGCCAATTTCGCTCAATGGCATCAAGAAAATGAATCGAAATCGCTACGTTTCCATCACATAAAGCATAGACATCTTTATTATCCATACGGTCTGGTGTGGCAGTAATCCCTAGCAGAAATTTCGGCTCAAAATGATTTAACAATCGTTCGTAAGTTGGTGCTGCTGCATGATGAAATTCATCCACAACAATTAAATCAAAAGCATCTTTTTCAAAACGATCTAAATGATATTGGCTGCTCAATGTATAGATAGAAGCAAAAATAAAATCAGCATCCGTCTTTTTTTCCGAAGCATTGTAAAAAGCACTCGTTCTATCCGGATGAACATGCTTGAATGATTGCTTGGCTTGCGTCAGAATTTCCTCGCGGTGAGCAACAAACAACACTCGTTTGAATTTCGCTGCAAAAAAAGCAGCTAAGTACGTTTTCCCTAAACCTGTTGCTAAAACTACCATTGCCCGGCTGTACTCTTCTTCAAGTACATTGTCTAAAGCTTCTAACGCTTCTAGTTGCGCCGGTCTTGGAGAGATTGGCGTATTGTAAACTTCTTTAGTTTCAGCCACTTCTGGTTGTTGTGGCTGAGCCGGTCCTAAAGTAATTTCAACTTCATCAGCCTCTGACCACACAGGACTGATAGGTCGCTTTATATTCGCTTCTGTATGTAATGACCGATATTCCGCCAGCGTCTCTGTATTTAGAGCCACCGTTTGATCGGCATAAAAATATTTTAAGAACTGAGTAGTCGCTTCTTCAAAAACTTCTGCATCCACTGCAGTTGGCGCGATTAAGTTCCACTCGACTCCATTAGTCAAAGCAGACGCTGATAAATTAGAAGATCCAACGATTAACTGAGAAGCTTCGGTCCCTCGAAACAAATAAGATTTCGGATGAAATGAAGTTCCCCCACTCCGCCAAATCCGCACTTCCGCAAAAGGTAACTCTTCTAGTAGTAATTGCAGCGCATCTGGCTGCGTGACAAAAAGGTAGTCGCCTACTAATAACTTTATCGGCACGCCTCTATCAGTAGCTTGCTTTAAGAAAGGAATGATTTTCTTCACACCGGATTTCATTGCAAAAGCTGTTATCCATTGAATTTCAACCGCTTCTTTGGATAACCTTTCTAAATGTGAAGCGAGCTGAGAAGTAACCAATTCCAGCTTAGTCATCTTCTACCTCGATTAAAAAGATCCGCTTTTCAAATCCGCCACGCTTCTCAGCTTTTGCTTTACGAATATTTTCTAGTTCTTCCACTGAAGATCCGTGAATTTTTGTAGCTGCATGAAGAAGTTCAAGTATGTCGGCCAACTCTTCCACTGCTTCTTCGTTATTCTTTGCTGCATGATATTCATCAAGTTCTTCGCTTAACTTCTTTTTCAACTCCACTACATACTCATCTTCTGATAAAATTCGAGTTGAAAATTCTTTTCCTGTTTTCGCAATTACTTCAGGTATCGCGTCGCGTACTAGTTTGTTGTAGATCGGCATAGGTAGGCTCCTTAAAGGTTTTGTTTTTCCAAGTTTATCATTTTATTATTTTTCATGGTATAAGGACTTCATTGCTTTTATAACCGACTATTAGATGTTATGGTTCAAGACAACGTCTCTTATCACCTTATTCTCTTCAGATAAAATTTTTAAAAATTCTATCTTCATTTATTATTCTATACTGTTCTTTTTTCCTCTTAGATTTCTATTTCAATTGATTAGAATAGTATCCGTAAAAGTACACTTTCCCAGACACAAAAAAGAGAAAAAGCTGCCTGTCGCTTTTTCTCTTCTGATAATGGGTCATATGTAAACTGACTCAATATTAACGACTATACTTCGAGCACTTAGAAAAACCAGCATCTTTACTTTTAATACATTAATTGAGAATTGTAAGCCTATCGTTTCTGTTTAGGTAATTTGAAAAATCCTCTTTACAAAAAACATTTAAAACACAAGGTTGCTTTTCCTTTTTCTCCAACGCTTTGTGTTCCTCCGGAAATTCTGCTTCTACATGCAAGCGGATGAATGGCAATTTTTCTTGTGTCTTTTGTGAAAGAATGTTTACTACTCTTGCCCCTGCAAAGACATAGTGCAATCCAAGTACCAATGTGACAAGATTTTTTTGGTGATCGATGAACATTAAATCGGTAAGACCTATCAATTTACTTTCTTCATTCAGAATCACCCGAGGAACAGTCTTGCCTTCCCTCTCTTCTTCCATTACTCGTTGGATAAAGCGTTTCGTATCTTCAATCGTACCGTCTGGTAATCCCAATGCTTCTTTCACTGGAAGTGCAGAAGAAAGCCTGAATACTTCTTCACAATATTCCTCTTGATGTCTCACTAGCTGAACCCTTTTCATATTCTTCCTCCATTTCTTTATGAACAGTTATCAAAAAACAAAAAAGCCCCGCTATAAACAAAGGGACCCGTGGAGGTGGTACTACCCTTATTTAAAGCAAAGCTTTACTCTCTAAATCGAGATCAACCGCTCTATTTTTCAATACAGTTTATGAAAGGTAGGTTCAATAAACAACCGTTAGATATCTTGCAGCCATCGATATCCTCTCTGAGAAAGTATTGTTCATTTACTGGTCCTTAAACTTATAAGTTACTGATATTTACATAAAGGATTATCAACACAAAAGACGAGCTGAGGAGCAATATATGCCCTAAGCTCGTCTTTTACCTGACTTTGACAGCAACTTCATTTTTATGAAGTTACTTTGTGCTAACCATAGAGATTAAGTTACAGTAAACTGTAGGTTTTAAATTTTAATGAAATCAATTTTTTGCAGTATCGTTTCAAATTCATCTGCATCTACTGGTTTAGAGAAAAGATAGCCTTGGCCAGTAGTGCATCCACTCTCTTTCAGAATTTTCATCTGTCCTTCGGTTTCTATCCCTTCAGCCACTACGTTCAAATTTAAATTAAGGCTTAAATCAATAATAGCTTTGATAGTGGAGTAATGACCAGTCACTTCCAATTCGTCCACGAAAGCTTTATCAATCTTGATTGTATCAATTGGTAATTTTGAGAGGACAGATAACGATGAATACCCCGTTCCAAAGTCATCAATGGAGGTTTTGATCCCCATCCTTTTAAGGCTTTCTAAAATTTCTTTGCTTTCTATAATATTCTGCATGATGCTCTCTGTGATTTCAAGTTCTAAAAATTGAGGATCCAATTTCGATTTTTGTATCGCTTTGTGAACAGTCTCTAAAAATTTACCATGCTGAAATTGAAGGACAGACACATTTACAGAGACACATATACAATGATAACCTTGTTCCTGCCATCTTTTGTTTTGCTGGCAAGCTTGATGAAGAACCCATTCGCCAATGGAAATAATTTGCCCAGATTCCTCAGCTACAGGAATAAATTCAACAGGTGAAACCCAGCCAAGTTCCGGATGCTTCCAACGCAGCAATGCTTCCATCCCAACAATTTCCAGGGTTTTTAAATCCACTTTTGGTTGATAAGCGAGGAACATTTGCTTATTTTGAATAGCCTTTCTTAACTCAGTTTCAATCTGTTGTTTCCGGATCATTGCAATACTTAAATCGGTATTATAAAAACTGAAAATGTTCTTGCCATTTTCTTTTGATAGGCACATGGCAGCATCAGCATTTTTCATTAATTCTTCACTAGTGACTCCATGATTTGGAAACATACTAATTCCAATACTTGCTGTAACATTAATTTCATTATCATTTAATATAAATGATTTTCGAAACCCAGTTAAAATTTCATCTACCAAAGCGGAGCATGTCACTTCCGTTGCATTAGAGAAGACAACGGTAAATTCGTCTCCTCCAGTTCTGAAGATTAGAGTATCTACTGATAAATTTTCCTTAAACCGTTCTGATATCTTTGCTAAAATTTCATCGCCATTATGATGTCCAAGTGTATCATTCACAAATTTGAACCTGTCTAAATTTATTAGTATAAGAGCTACTTGACTATCTTGGTGACTTTTTAAAACAGTTTCTATTTCTTCTAAAAAACTTCTGCGGTTGTTTAGTCCGGTAAGTGGATCATGATAAGCCAAATGTTTAAATTGATTCATTAACTTCTTATTTTTATGAAGTAATTGGAATTGACGCCATAGTACAATAAAAAAAGTTAGAAGCAAACCTATGCTAAGAGCATTGAAATTCCGTTGATAGCTGAGAACGACTAATAACAGTAAAACAAAAATACTTGTATAAGAAATAATACCATCTATAGTTCGGGTAGAATTTAGGGTTTTTAGTTCTCCATCATTCTTGATTTCTTTAGCATAGAACCCTGCAATCCCAATAAAGAAGAGAGAGAGTAACGATAAAAGATCGATGAAGTGACCAGGTTGGTAAGCATCTTTAATTAACGAATAAGCGTAGATTAAATCACCTACTACTTGGAAAAAAAATCCGATCACACAAAACAGCATATACTTTTTTTCTTCGTTATTTTGAATTAGATAAAACAGAATTATGATCGCGAACAAGATAGTTAAATCAACAGCTGGATAAATTACAGGAGTGATTGTCACCACCCAAGAACTTCCTGAAAGTTTCAAAAAAGGATTAATTATGAAATTAATGCTGATAGAGATAGCAGTAATCATAAAGATAATACTACTAAAGATATAAGAATCATGAGGAAAAGAAGCACTCATTTCTTTAATTTTGGCGAGCAAGGCAGCCAAAAAGAACAAATAGGCGAGCAACCAAATCATGTACGACATATCTCCAGGCAAAATAACTCCTTGACTGATGTGTAAGTAGAGCAGCAAACAAGTGGAACTTAGATAAAGGCTCATGCCAATTATTAACAGCAACCAAAAAATTTTTTGGTTGTGCTTGGTTCTCCGATAAGCTTGAGACAGCCAAATAAGACTGAGACTTCCTACTATAACTTGAAGTATGTTAATTCCTAAAGACATCAACCATTCGTTCTCTTGGAATCCTATTTTCAAACTAAAAAATACCACTACAAACAAAAAAAGAATTAAAACGGGAAAACGATTAACCTTGAACAAAATGTTTCCTCCTGATTTTTGAAGGCATAATTATTTACTTGAATCAATTTCATAAATCACACTTTTAAAAAAGTGTAGGCGATTTACTGATCATTTTTTCTGATTTCTAAAAGGAGTTACTTTCGACGTGAGTGTTGAAAAAATTGATTTTTAGCTGATTTGCGTGAAGAATGATTCCATTTGTATCCATGATAATCAAGAATTCATCCATCTTGTTTATCAAGTCCTGAGTTTGAAGCTTATTATTCCCCAACATCATCTTACGCCTCTTTTCTATGCTTTGGTTTCTTTTACCGGCCGAACTTCAACTAGCTTGTGGTCCATTTTTTCAGATGGAGTACTTAAAAGATTTTCATTATTTTGAAATAATTTAAAAGTAAATTTTTTTGGCCAGGAATGCCCAAAGCAGTCACAAGAAACTTAGTCCTCTTTCCAAATGCATTTGTAACGATTTGAGGAAGTAGCTTCTATATCGAAAATATCTATTAGTTTACAAATCGTTTGAAAAGCGAGTAGATTTTGTTTTGTCAATCCGCTTACTTTTTCGGTATCGATGAAAACAATAGACTTAGCTTCTCTATAGAAATCCCGTTTTTCTACAAATAATGGAGCATTTAGTATGTAACTTGAGCTGTTTTTTGATGATTGGAATCTCGATAATTGAAATATGGAACCCTCAATGCAATTCTTTTCCCAAGTAAATGCCAACATTAAGTCATATTTCCTTATAGGATATATGGTTTCTTCTCGTGAGATTAGCATGACTTCCAAAGTTTTGCTGACGAACGTTTTTAACTCGTCGAGGTCGAGGTCAAGTTCAGGTAAAGAAGGCAGACTCTTAGATTTAAACATAAACTACCCCCGTTTTTAGAAAATAAAAGTACCATACATTATTTACCAATATACGCCATCCCTGAATAAACTGATAATCACTTTTTAATAATTGCAATAGTACTTAAGTAATTATTATAGATTAAAATTCAAAATCTAAACATAGTTATATATAACTATATTAATTTTTTCATTTAATTAACAAAAAATAATATGCTTTTATGTTGTCAGTAAAATAAAATCGGGGTAAAGAAGCGTTAATGCTTAACTTAGACTAAAAAATAATTTATTTTCTTTTAAAATAATTGGAAAATAAAAACGATTGATTAAACGAAAGAAATTTACAGTTAAAGTTCTTTACTTCCAATAATAAAGATTTAGAGAGAAGTCTAATATGAATTTTTATTGGGATATTATTACTTATAGTTCATTCCTAAATGAGATACTTATAATAGCTTACTTCACTGATTGCGGTACTATACAATCTCCCTACGAAGTAATCGTCTAGTTTTAGGTAATGCTCGCGTCTATAAACGTCTTTTGCATTAATAACTTCTAACATGAGCTGTTTAGAATACCCTCTTTTTTTTTTCAAATAAACTTGTTCGGATCTGTTCTTCAAATCAAAATCCTGTATTTTTAATCGAATTATTTCAGTAGATCTGTTTGCGATTACTAGATTAACTAAACAAATCGCCTTCGCTCTTACCGGAAGACCGGTTAGAATATCTACTAATTCCTACTTCTCAATGGCTGCGATTACCCATTTCGTCACGCCTTGAGAATTCAGCCTAAGAATATCTCGAGGTTTGACCGTAAAAAACTTCCTATGTCTTAAGTGGTTTTATTTCATGTCCTAGCTGGTTCTAAAACGTGGCACACGTAGTTCTTTTGAATGGCTGTATTCACTCCCCATTTCTTTTCAAAACCATTATAATCCAATATTTATGATAGATTGATTTTGAAAAGAATTATGAGACAAAATAAAAGAAGCACAAAAGAAAATTGAAACCTTCTTCTATGCCTCTTATAATCCATCGTTTTTGATAGATAATTCTCTATAAAAACGAACTTTTTTATAGCAACTAAAAAGATGTCACCTCAAAAGGAGGCTTTTAATATGATGATTTAATGTTAAGTAGATATTGAATCGTCTCCATCGATTTCGAATTCTCTAGTTTTGAAGAATTCTTTTTAACTTAAAATTATCGCGAAAATAAAAGGGCCGGATTTATCTCAAAAAATTAACAGAGAGAAGAACCTTCAAGTAGAAGGATCTTCCCTCTGTTAATTTCAAGTTCTAAAAAAGCTTATTTACTTATGATACGGCTCCCGCATCACACATTTCATAAGTATGGACAATCCTCTATTATTAGTACTGAAATGTTACACATTCTGACTTTTAAAATTCATTCAAATCCAAATTTATCACTTTGATCGACATCCGTTCAAGATATGCATTTTAGCTACAGCACTTCTATTAAACGGATATATTAACACCACGCGCAAATTCAAGTTTAGTGTCATAATTTTTGTTCCCACCATAATTACTTCCATTATAACGTTTAAATATTCAGATTAATTAACGAATCAAAATATTACCAAACAAAATATTGTTATTTCCTTATATTTAATCCTTATTACATGGTGTGTTCCGAGTCGAAAATTAACGAGATAAATGCATAAAGACATAAAATACGAGAAATTTTCAAAGGGTATAGTATTTTTTTTATTAATGTTTGTTGCCTTATTGGCTTTAGCTAGATAATTGAAAATGCAGGAATTACCAACAATATCGAAAGTGAGCCTACAGTGGCTAATCCGGAGAAACCGACAGAAGAGAAAGAGGAAAAAGAAAACTCTGAGGAGCTTATGAAAAAGCAGCAGAAGTGGAAACACTAATAAAACTAAACAATGGCCTGTTAGCAGGATACGAACTCATCGAAGTCGATAGCGGGGATTTGCTAGGACATAGTGAAATTAACGTTGCCATCAAGGTGAGGACCGTGAGTACTGGGCGGTTACGAACGAATACGGACAACTGGAACGGATTGTGGCTGACGTAATCGTTCTGATGACCTTACCGATCCTATCTTGGCCGTGTGACTGCGTGACAAAAAGGTAGTCGCCTACTAATAACTTTATCGACACGCCTCTATCAGTAGCTTGCTTTAAGAAAGGAATGATTTTCTTCACACCTGATTTCATCGCAAAAGCCGTAATCCATTGAATCTCAACCGCTTCTTTTGCTAATCGTTCTAAATGTGAAACGAGCTGAGAAGTAACTAGTTCCAGCTTAGTCATCTTCTACCTCGATTAAAAAGATCCGCTTTTCAAAACCGATACGTCTCTCATCTTCCGATAAAACTCGAGTTTTTCACCTACAAGATCCAGAAAGGTCTCGTCATAGACCACTTTGGGAATACATACATAGACTCGAGTAACGTCTTGCTTTATCGTTAAGCTAGGATAGGCAACGATAAATTAGTCATCAACAAAAAAGACAAGTCCAAAATCTGTTCGACAAAAACAACCAACAGAAAGGTGGTAATTCGATGAAAGCTATTCAAGTGACAGGATATGGTGATGTAGACAAGCTCCAGCTGGTTGAATTGGCGATTCCAGAACCTGGAGACAACGAGGTGCTCATCCAGATAAAAGCTTGCGCCATCAATAATACGGAAATTTGGATGAGAGAAGGAGCTTATGGTACCGACTCAAAGTCCGGATGGCGACCAGAAGGCGTTCACTTCCCGAGGATACCCGGTTCAGATATAGCAGGTAGAATCATAAAAGCAGGAAAACGCGTAGACAAATCCATGATTGGAAAAGATGTTGTCCTGTTCCCTTTCACTTCGAGTGGACAGGAAGGAACGGAACATATCTCAGAAGATATGTCATTTATCGGGTCGGAATATGATGGCGGATATGCGGAATACGTAGTCTGGCCGGCTGACCTTTGTTTTGATATGCCGCTCGCAGACTACACAGAAAGTGCGGTTTTTTCTGTTAGTGGGATGACTGCCTGGCATATGGCAGAACAAATTCAAGCGTATTCTGGCGAGACCATTGTGGTAACTGGCGCGAACGGAGGGGTTGGATCTTTAAACGTACAAATTGCCTCTAAGGTATTTGGCGCTAAGGTCATTGCGATCATTGGTGACCTAGCTTTAACCGAACGAGTAAAAGAGCTGGGGGCAACACACGTATTGTCTTATAAATCACCTAACCTCGCGAAAGACATACTCGAGGTAAATGGAGGTCCTGTGGATTCAGTCTTAGATGTTGTAGGCGATGCCTTGTTCTCCACTTCTCTTCAAGTCTTAAAAAAAGGCGGGAAATTTTGTACCTCTGGCTCTGCAGGTGGACAACACACAGACCTTGACTTTAGAACTTTGTACTTAAAACACCTTACGCTTTACGGATCTGTTTTGGGCACGATAGAAGAATTCAAACGTATGCTCAAAGCCATTTCAGAAGGCAAAATCAAACCCGTCATCGACCGGACTTTCCCTCTTGAACAAGCTCAAGAAGCTCAAGTGTACTTTAAAAAATCAGGAAAGTTAGGGAAAATTGTTTTGCTGCCAGAAGAATGAGTGAATACGGATAAAAGAAATTTGAGATTGTCCGATTACGAACTGACCCACCTTGAATTACGGCTGATCAGAGGTTCCCGCTTATAAACATATGGAAGCCACCCTCAAAATCAGCTGATCTGATTGAGGGTGGCTTTTTCGTTATGCACTTTTGATGAATAGATGGTACGTCAACATTAAATCAAACAACTTTTTTAAGGGCTGCGTTTCGATAAGTGACAGGGCTGGCATAGCCGAGTCTACTGTGTAGACGGACATGGTTGTACCAATTTACGTAATCAAACAGTTCAAGCACCAGCTAATTAAGCCTGTCAAAGCGCAGGCCGTTAATGAGTTCCGTCTTCAATATCTTGAACGTGACTTCTGCCATCGCATTGTCCTAAGGGTTTCCTTTTTGACTCAATGACCATTCAATTTTATATCTCCTCAGTCAATTGCTTAACTACTTTAGGACGATTGAAATGGTACTTTTCCAATAAAGGCAGAATTTCAAAATTCATGATTCCACCCACCCAATAATTCTCACTGATATCATCCTGATTCACTGAGAATAAAGAGTGTCCGATTTATTGCCACACGAAATATTGTTATTTCTTAACATTTAATTCTTATTACATGTTATATTTTGGACTAGAAATTAGAGAGATAGATCTTTAGAGAGATAATAGGGGGATTTTTAAATGGATATCGTTTTTGGTTTACTACTGTTTGTTGCCTTATTGGCTTTAGTCGCTAGTATCGTAATGCTACTGGTCAGTTCAATATTTAAAAAGGGATGGACGACAAAACAAGCAGGTTTAGCTACAGGAGTTTCATTTGCAATAATGGTTGGTTCTGTTATTGGCCTGGGCTTTACGATCGAAGAAATTGAAACTACGGAAGAAGTTGAAAGTCAGCCTACATTAGCGGATTCAGAGAAGGAAAAGGAAGAACTTCTAGCTCAGGAAAATGCTGAAAAGCAGGCTGCCGAAGAAAAGAAAAAAGAAGAAGCGCGTCTCTTAGCTGAGAAAGAGGAAAAAGAAAAAGCTGAGGAGCTTTTGAAAGAGCAAGAAGAAGAACGTTTGGAAAAAGAAAAAATTGCAGAAGAGGAAGCTTCAACCCAACTCAATAATGACTTATTCGCAGGATATGAACTCATCGAAGTCGATGGTGGAAATCTATCTGGACATCGCGAGGCGAAGGTGGTCGTCGAAGTCGGTTTTGGAGACCGTGAATATTGGGCATTTACGAACGAATACGGACAATTGGAACGAGTTGTAGCTGGTGAAATCGTTTTGCAAGATGACGATAATGAAGCTGTATTAGCGTCAGGTCGATATTATTCAGATGAGGCCAAAGTTCCTGGTGTCGAAAGTGATGTGTTAGATGAAGGACATGTACTTGCGGATTCGCTTGGCGGAGTATCGAATGCTTATAACATTACTCCACAAGAAAGCACGCTCAACCGACATGGCGATCAAGCGTATATGGAAGATGCCATCCGCACAGCAGGTGGCGCTACTAATTTTGAAGCGATTATCACTTACCCAGATACAGAAACTCAAATTCCTTCAAGTTATCAGTACACCTACACAATAATGGGGAACGAAGTCGTTGATACTTTTGATAATATAAACCCTGATAAAGTAAACGCATCACTCGGTTTAACAGAAAGCGAGCCTACGGAGTCAAGTAGTTCAACAACAAACGAAGATGTTTCGAGTGTTGATACCAACGGCAATGGACAAGTAACGATAGCAGAAGCCAAAGCAGCCGGTTTTAGTATGCCAATCATGAGTGATCATTGGTTATACCCGCATATGCGAGATAACGACAATGACGGTATGGTCGGCGAGTGATTTTTCAACTTGCGTGCATACTTTCTCCTATTTAAGGAGGCCAAGAAAGTGAAAAAAGGATTTCTTTTAATTTTACTGGCCATTTTCCTAAGTGCGTGTAACCCAGTTAAGGATAGCGACCTTGTAATTGAGCAAGAGGAAATCATAACTAATTCGGAGAAATTTGAAGCGTTTATCGAAAATCTTAATAATGGAAAAGAAGATAAAATACGTATTGTCCGAAGAACTACAGAAGGCGATCCAATTTTTGATACGCTAGATTATAATGGAGAAAACATTACGTATACGCATGATAATTCCCATGACAAATATGCAGACTCATCTAAAGGAACACAAAGTGGGACTTGCGAAAATATAGACAATGAACAAAGTGAAAACGAAAGAATATATCGTCTAAGTGGCTGTTCTTCTGAAATTGGAAAGTATTTTGAACTTGAAGTTTCAGATTAACTTTTAATGAGCAAAGAAATATTAATAAATTTTTAGAGAAAATCATAGTTAGGAGGAAAGATAAGATGTTCAAAAATCATATTACCGGATTGGGAATTATTTCGATCATATTAGCAATCATAGGATTGATTTTACTGTTTTCGAGTGCTTCGTTCGGAATTTCGTTAGGAAACTCTTGGCTGACCGGTCAAGTAGATGGTATTGCTGATACGAGCAATTACGTGATGGTGATGGAAACGTATACCAACGCTTTTCTCATTACCGGAGGGATTTTATTTGCTGCAGGTTTGGTCACAGCTATACTTACTTATTTCACTGCCTTATTTTTGGGAATTAAAACTCCGCCTGAACAGGAAAAGTAAAAGTGAGCTAGTGGTTATTCTAGTTTTAAGGATTTATTTAATAAACGTTTAAAAAAGAGTAGCTTCGGCTGCTCTTTTTTGGTGAAATTTCTTTATGTTATATTGATAGAAAGGAGTGATTCCATGCCCAATTTAACGAATAACGTCATTCTTGTCACCGGAGCTAATCGAGGTCAAGGAAAGGCAATTGCCGAGAACCTTGCTCTATTAGGCGCCGTAGTAGGAATTGGTGCCCGGAATTACGACGAAGCTAAAAGAGTCGCCGAGATGATTGGCGAACGCGCCTTTCCGGTTCAGTTAGATGTTACAAAAGAGTCGGAGTGGCAATTAGCGGTTGAAACGCTGGTCAACAAATTTGGAAAACTGGATGTGTTAGTGAACAATGCTGGCGCACTGACACGCAAATCGTTTCGAGAGACGACGTTAGATGATTTTCAGCAGTTGATCAATGTTAACCAATTGGGTGTTTTTCTCGGCATGCAAGCGGTACTTCCGCAAATGGAAAAGCAACGAAAAGGTTCAATTGTAAACAATATCTCGATTTCTGCATTTTCCCCTATTGCGAAATCCGCCGCTTATGCAGCAACAAAAGCATCTGTCGTGGCCATGTCTAAAGTGGCTGCGATTGAACTCGGTTCACTCGGAATCCGTGTAAATATGGTCCACCCAGGAGGCATCGAAACAGACATGGCTACTGGCGGCGAAGCCGTTCCTGCGTTTTACGATTCTGTGCCATTAGGGCGTATTGGCCAGCCCATTGAAATTGCGAAAGCAGTCGCCTTTCTCGCTTCTGATGATAGTTCTTATTGTACAGGTACGGAAATTGTTGTCGATGGTGGCATGACGCTTGGAGTTACGGATGAGTGAGTGTCACTCCACTAAAGGTGGAACAAAAGCTCTCATACAATAAATGAATTTTGAAAAATAGATTTCGATTGCTCTTTTTAGATTGTTACCATCAATAAGCCAAAAAACAGCGTGATCTTTTATTTCTTATGCCTATATTCATGAGTTGAATAGAGAAAGATTTTGGGTTTTGTAAATATTTTATTGCTAATGACTTTAAATAGCGAATGAATTTCTGGCGATGTCGCTATGACATTAACTTTTTGTACTTGTATCACGACGTTTTTTTCCACATATTTGGATATACTGTCCGAATATGTGGAAATACTGTCCGATTTGTCTCAAATACTGTCCAAATTAGACTGAATACTGTCCAGATCAAATCATTTACTAGCGACCGAAATTTTTTAGAGGTCAATCAAATTTTGTATAAAGAGATTCCCATTCAAAACAGCCACAGAAACCTCTTCCTAAGAAGTTTTGTGGCTGTTTTCATTCAACTACTATTCTTAATACATTATCTCTTATTTTATAAGCCCTTATAATTATCTTAATAAATCGAATAAAATGATAATTAAATGACATTTTAATGAATTTATTGTATAATCCCTCTAATGATTTATAAGCGCGGTCTTATCTATTTCCTGGGAAATACCCGACCAATGCCGAATAATCTTAGATGCGTTATACATAAGTAGTGATTAGGAAGCTATCAAGTCAGTTATGAAATTTTGGTTATCTGCACTTCGAAAAGGAGGAGTAACCATGAAGAAAATACTATCTATTGATGGCGGAGGCGTTCGCGGAGTGATCCCTGCACTTGTTTTAGCTGAAATTGAAAAACGTACAGGTAAACCCATCTCTGAGCTTTTTGACTTAATTGCGGGTACGTCGACGGGTGGACTGCTGGCTTTGGGGCTTGTGAAACCGAATGGAAATTCGACTTCGATGTATACCGCACTTGAACTGGTGAAGTTATACGAAGATGAACGAAAGGTGATTTTCGCTAATTCATTTGAACATCGACTTTTTTCACTTGGGGGACTCATAGATGAGCGCTATCCTTCAACAGGAGCTGAGTCCGTATTTGAGAAATATTTTGGAGAAACAAAACTTTCTGAGGCTTTGACGGATGTCATTATCACGAGTTACGAAATTGAAACACGTACTTCATGGTTTTTCAAAAGCACTAAAGCCAAAATGAAGGATCAACAAAATCGAGATGCCTATATGAAGGACATTGCCAGAGCGACTTCCGCAGCTCCAACCTATTTCGAACCAAAGCAAATAAAAATGCATGACGTTTTTAGTTTTATCGATGGTGGTGTCTTTGCAAATAATCCTGCTATGTGCGCTTACGTTGAAGCTAAATGCACTTATTTAAACGAGGAAAATTTTTTAGTCGTTTCTTTAGGTACAGGAGAACAGCAGGACCCTATTTTATATAAAGATGCAAAAGATTGGGGTCTTGCGGAATGGGCCGGCCCCTTATTGAATGTTGTGTTTGATGGAGTCAGTGATACGGTCGATTATCAGCTCAGAAACCTTTTGCCCCACCAAGAAGGCTATGAGCGATATTATCGTTTCCAAACAAATCTAGATACGGTAAGTGACAAGTTGGATGATTCCTCGGACGAGAACTTTAATGCGCTAGTTCATTTAGCGAAAGATCTGATTGTACGGAACGATCAACAGATCACCGCTTTATGCGAGCAGTTAAAATGAAATTTTGCTAACCATATTATTTTCATGAATTAAGAAAACGAGAAGGCGCTGCTAGTAAGTGCCTTTTCTTTTTGATTTGCTGCGAAAGATATTTCTGAAGTGACAAGGATGAGTAAATTCCTTTCCATAAAAAGACCATAGACAGCCCGATTTTCCCGAGTGTGTCTATGGTTTAAAATAGTCTCATACTTATTTCAAGCTCGGCTTACCTGTAAGAGGGTTGTAACAAACTTTTCTTCCAAACATCTTAACACAAACTCCATTTATAGCTAGGTCTGTGGTCTTTTTGACAAACGGGTGATCCAAGAGATCTCCGGCATCATCAACGGTGTCTTCAATGACATCCACGATTTTATCCTTGATTTTATCAATTGTTTTTGTGGCATCACTCACTGCCCCGCCAACCGCACCCGCTGCACCACTAACCGCACCGCCAACTTTACCTACAGTATCACTAAACCAGCCTTCTTGATCTTCTGCTGATGCAGGAATAAGCGTTATTTGTGTATCTAACACGATTTCATTTGTAGAGCCATTAAAACTTTCTACGTCCTTCATGCCTTCATTCATAATTTGTTCAATAATGGCACGTCCAAAGGCTTCATAGCTGTCATGATTTTCAATGTTTTGGTTGCTCATTGACTCTTGGGAAGCTTTTTTTTCTTCGCTATCAATGATTTGTTTAAGGATTTCAAGTTGATTTTGGGATAGTCTTTTTTCAGCCATTTTAACCTCAACTTCCTTTCCAATTTTAATCACTTTAACACCAGATCTAATGTACCCACTTCAAGAGTTCTAACGGTTCATCATTAATCTAGCTACTCTTCCCCTTCATTCCCAATGTGGTAGGAATAAGCGTTATTTGTGTATCTAACACGATTTCATCTGTAGAATTCCCAAAACTTTCTACACTTTTGACGGCTTCATTCCTAATCTGGTTAATAATAGCGCGTCCAAAGGCTTCATAAGTATCATGGTATTCAACATTTTGGCTACCTGCTACTTCTTTTGAAGAGTCTGATTTTTCCCTATCGACGATTTGCTTAAGAAGTACAATTTGCTCTTTTGAAAGTTTTTTCTCGGACAATTTAGCATCACCCGCCTTTCTGAGCTCCATACCTATGACGTCAGCCGGGATTGCTCCTCCTCAAGAATTCCACCAAAACTCCACTTTTTTTCTTACTCAGAATGATCAATTAACGCATCAAGATGCTTTAAAATCGAGCTTATTCTTATCCCCTCATTTGCCACCCATTGTGTTCTGTCATTGGGATCGCGTACGCCAGAATGATGAAGCGCAACGACAACCCATTGATCGTTAAATACAGGTGACCCAGATGAACCCGGCTGTGTGTCTGTCACATAATGGATGAAATCTTCTGATAAAAATTTAACTCGGTTTTCTCTGACTGTTACCGCTTTATGTCCACCTTGCGGATGCTGAATAATAGAAACGTATTCATTTTCCATGATGTTTAGATTAGGTGAAAGTTTCAAATGCCCAAAATCAGTCAGCCTTCTGTTATCACCTGAAAATTCTTGGACTGCAACGATTGTAAAATCCAGCCTTTTATCCGTTATGAATAGTTTATCCGGATCAAGTCTAAAAATGGTTGATTGACACAGAACGTTATTTTCATCCGTTTGGTAGTTAAACTCAGCGGTACTATAAACTGCTACCTCTTCTTTATCTAAAACATGGTTGTTTGTCATGATTAGAGACGGAGATATCAGAAATCCCGTACCATATCCTACGACTCTTCCCACACGATCAGAAAGGACGATACGACAAACTGAATTCCCTATATTGAATCCGGATTGCAAATAGGATATGGGAAATAAATCATTTCCAAAAATAATCCGTTCTAAAGCAGGGCCGTCCAGATCCTCCGCATTTTCGATTCGTGCTTCTATTTTTTTTGCCGTTTCATGTACAGTTTCTACGTCTTCCTCATCTGGTTTTTCTTCGCTTTTTTCGAGAAGCTCTTGATATCTGCTCAGTGCCTCTTCATTGATTCTTTCTTTTTCTTCGATTAACTTTTCTTTTTTATTTTCTAAGTTTTTAAACGGGTGAATGTCAGAAATGGTAACCATCTCCTTTTCCAATAAAATTGTAGCCGTTAGAAATAAACTCAATACCCCCCTTTATGATACAAATTGGTTAAGAGAGTGTTCTAAGCATGAGATTCTTTCTATTATTGAAAATGAGTTATTTAGTCTATGGGCTCAAGGTACTACACCAGTAAAAATTACCTTTATTAGGACTTTAACGTCTCGGGGCTCCCGAATGTATTTTGCTAACTCTAACTTTTTTGAGCACAATATTTGGCACCGGCAACGTTACTACCATGAGCACTAATGACTTAAAAGCTATTAAAAAATCCATTTATATTTATGTATCTTTTTTACTATATTTATGACTTTTTTATTAAAAAACCGTTTGTTCACGGCTCATTATACACCGATATTAAGTAAATGCAACGAAAAGAACTTATTTTTTAAAATATTTAGAAAACTTTTTTATTTATCTTTTATTCAACTTATAAAAATTATAAAAAAAAACCTGAAGAATATAGAATTCCAATTGATTTTGCGTTGATGTTAACAATAAGTTTAAAAATATTATCTCTCATATGAGGTACTACTTTTTAATTTTTATCTCGTAAAAAATGAAAAACCAACCACAAAATCTCTTAAAAGAAATTTTGTGGCTGGTTTAGTTTAGTTAGAATGATGGTTTTATCTTTTAGTTATCCCTTAAAGTCCAGGCAAGATGCCTGCAAACAAGTTCAAGATAAACACCGTAACCAAAGCCGTCAAGCCTGCGATAAAGCCTCCGCCTGTCCAAGCGAGAAGAGTTTGTGGGATTGTCAGCTTACCGAAGCGGTTAACCACCCAGAAACCAGAGTCGTTCGGCAATGATAGACCAATACCACCTGCACAGATTGCAAGACCGAGTAAAATTGGGGAAACGCCAAGTTCGCCGACCATTGGTCCCAGAATACTAGATGTTGTAACCAGTGCCACTGTTGCTGAACCGAGTGAAGCACGTAAAATTTGAGAAAAGATAAAAGCTAGCAAAAGAACGGGAATGCTCCAACTTTGCATTGTTGAAATCAAGTGATCGCCAATCCCACTGCTATTAATAACCGCACCAAACGCACCACCCGCACCAGTGATCAAGATGATCATTCCTGCTGAGTTGATCGCTTCAGAATACAAGCGATTGTTTGGAATTGCGATATACGGACGCAAAAAGATAATGGCTGCGAAGACACTGATTAACAGTGCGACATTTTTTTCTCCGACAAAACCGAAGATACTCGCAATTGCTGTTCCTGGGAATAGGAGTTGCGACACCGTATTCGTTAAAATTAGGACAATCGGTAATGCCAACATCGTGAAACTCAAGCTTGTGCTGATTTCTTTTTTCGGTAAATCCGCTTTTTCGATGACAATTTCTTCTACTTCGCCGGAATGTTTAATGCGCTTTCCAATAAACATCCCGTATAAGTACCCTCCAACTAACGTAGCTGGAATGGCAACGATAATACCGTAGATGATAAAGAGACCAAGTTCTGCCCCTGTGTTTTCTGCAACTACCAGCGGTCCAGGAGTTGGAGCAATCATATTATGTGACACGATTAAGCCGACACCAAGTGCTGTTACGAAACTCACGACTGAAATTCCTGTTTTTGTAGCAAGTGAGCGAATCAATCCACTTAAAATAACAAATGCTGCGTCAAAAAATACCGGAATCGAAACAGCTGTACCTGTTAACGCTAGACCTGCAGAAGATCGTTTAACTCCAAATACATTTAGGACAGCTTGTGCAATTTTTTCAACAGCACCCGATGCTCCTAGAAATTGACCAAAGATAACCCCAAGACCAATTAAAATCCCGACACCTGCGAGCGTATTCCCAAATCCTACCGTAAC
This sequence comes from Planococcus halocryophilus, assembly GCF_001687585.2. Taxonomy (GTDB): domain Bacteria; phylum Bacillota; class Bacilli; order Bacillales_A; family Planococcaceae; genus Planococcus; species Planococcus halocryophilus. The sequence continues at coordinate 3,199,725 of NZ_CP016537.2, forward strand.
CGTCGAAGCTACTTCTTTTAGTGGCATGCCGATAGATAATGCAGTTAAAATAGCGATTGTGATTAACGCGAGAAATGGTTCGATTTTCAGCTTAAGAATAGCGAAAAATAGAACAGCCAATGACAGAACAAAAATCAAAATCAACAAATTACCAGTAATCATGGAAACCTCTCCCTTTTCAGTTCATTTTTTATGAGGTACAGCAAGTAAAAATATAATTAGAAATGATAACGGTTTCATTAGACCTAACCCTTATCTTCTGAGGCATGAGCGCTATGGCTTCTGCTCGTGAGAAAAGGATTTTTCACTCGAGTTGTTATTTCTTGAGCACTTGTATAAATTTCGCTATTACCGGCTCTATTGCTTGTTGCATACCTGCCATTACATCTGAGAGATGCATTGTTTCTTCCTCTTTCAAAACTTGCTTGAGGTAAGAAGTCGTGGCCATCGAGACTTCTGTATTAACATTCACTTTGCAAATCCCTTTTTCAACTGCTTGTTTCATCACATGTTCTGGCGTCCCAGAACCCCCGTGTAAAACTAACGGGATGCTGACAGACTGTTGAATTTCTTCTAACAGCGCTAAGTTAATATTCGGCTCCCCTGTATACATGCCGTGAACCGTACCAATCGCTGCTGCCAAAAAATCAACGCCTGTTTCTTCCACAAACTTCTTAGCATCCTGAGGATCGGTCAATGTGCCATCGCCGTCTTCTTCATCTGAAAACGCACCGCGCGCAACTGATCCGATTTCGGCTTCTACACTAACTCCTGCCATATGGGCAATTTTTACGATTTCTTTTGTGTAGCTTATATTTTTTTCAAGATCGTATTTAGAGCCATCGTACATAACCGAGGTAAATCCGCAATCGATCGCTCGAATAATCGATTCTTTTTGATAAGCATGATCTAAGTGGAGGGCAATCGGAACGGTCGATTTTCCAGCTAATACTTTAGTTAAAGCAGCAAAGCCTTCTACGTCTACCATATCGAAATACCTTTCACCTAACGCAATAATCACCGGGTGATTTTCTGCTTCTGCTACGCGAATGACTGCCTGCAAAGTCTCAAGGCTGTAAACATTAAAAGCTGCTACGCCGTACTGTTCTTTTTGAGCTGTTAAAAGAATGTCTTTTGTATTTAGTAACATTCACAGACCACCTTCTTCTTGTATTTGCGTGCCCATACGTATGAACCGCCAATTTATTGGTGCAATAGCTCAGCTACTTCTTTTAAGGTTGTTTTCGACCCGACATTCCCTGGAAAAATAACATAGGCTAAGCCTGGAAACTTACTTTCACTGCCAGTCAGCCATACTGGAATTCCTGGTTTGATCTGTCCGGCAACTGTTGCTCGCTTTACGCTAAGTCCATTTGTTCCAATATCACTAGAGGTAATGCCCCCTTTGGCAATGATAAAGCTTGGTCTTGTTTGAATGTTTTTAACGATACTTGTGACAGCATCCGAAATTTTCACGGACAACAGCAATTCTTCTTCTTTTTTATCCTCACCAAGATCGAGTCGCTCCCGCTTCGTATATACGGCAACCGTCTTGCCTTTTTGAATCAGTTGCTCGCTCTTTTGGATGATCCGCTGAATTTCTTTTTCAAACTTCTCTAGATCCAACACCAAATGAACATCGAACTCGATAAATTCTATGAAACTGCATGTTTGCAGCACGTTAAATTGTTCAGTTGTTTTTTTCACATGGGAGCCAATCATTATTAACCCGCCATTTCCAGAATGATCCTTGACCAATTCGTCTCTTGTTAAAAGCGCTTTGTCTTCAATACCGCCAATAATTTTCGTTAATGCGGCAGCACTTCGGAACATGAAATTCTTCCCTGCTTTCATCGCGCGAATAAGAGCAATTACGACAACTTTCACGTCCACATATTGTGTCGCATTGACAATTACTTTGTTAAAGTCTTCTACTCCCATAAGCTGCTGTACCAGACGGTCAATTTCGAGACCCCGTATGTCTTCTAAAGAAAGATATGTAGCATCGGATGCTTTAAAGGCGCCACCTGATTTTTCTTCTGCCCATTCTCCAAGATGCGAAGACGCGTAACCAAATGTGCGATCTTTTGCAAATTCTGTTTCACCTGCTGGAATTAATTGATCTTCATCCTGCACGTAATGAATATTTTCGATTGTGAAGCGTCCACCTTCTTTGAAAAACGGCATAATAACTTCTCCATCAAATAGACGATCTGATTGCGCTTCTATCGTATTTTTTAAAACTTCTGTTTCAAGCGGATAGTGACCACGTAATGTCGAGTCCCCACGACTAATGATCATATAGTCTTTTTGTTGTTGCTCCGCTGTTTGAAGTATCGTCTTTGCTATTTCTTCGTGTGCGACTTTTGTCTCCGCAGCTGTAAACCCTCTTGAATTGGTTAAGATAAAAAACATAGTGTTCTCTTCAGCAAAACCTGCTTCAATGCTTTCAGGCGTCCAGTCTGTGTAAACAGAAATGCCATGTACGGTTTGAACCCCTGTCGGATCATCATCTAGCACAATGATTTTTTTGTTAAAACTTTGTAATTCATTTGTGAGTAATTGATTTACTTTTTCTTCATCCGGAACGGATGGCAGATGGCTAAATGTCTCGGTTGTATTTAAAGTCTTAGAATTGGCCATTATCAGGTTACCCCCTTTTCACTTCAACGTTTGCCAATTTTTCGTAGTATTGAATTATGCCGCCATGATCATCGCCAGCTTTTCCATCTACTTTTAATGCATGAAAAATTTCAAGCAATTGGCTCGAAAGCGGTAGAGGTACACCAATATCATGAGCTGTTTCCATTACGTTTGTAATATCTTTTAAATTAATGTCAATTCGTCCACCTGCTACGAAGTTGCGATCTAATATTAAAGGAACTTTCGCATCCAGTACCGCACTTCCAGCAAGTCCGCCTCGAATTGCTTGATACATTTTTTCAATATCAATGCCTGCTTTAGCAGCAAGAATAAGTGCTTCAGACATTGCTGCGATGTTTAGGTTTACGATAATTTGATTTGCCAATTTGGCTGTGACACCGCTTCCACTTTTGCCAACGAGTGTAATGTCTGAACCTACCGCTTGAAGTACGGATTTCACGGATTCGAATACTGTTTCTTTACCGCCTACCATAATCGATAGTGTGCCATCGATTGCTTTTGGCTCTCCACCACTTACCGGAGCATCCAGCATTTCGACGCCTAGTTTTGCAGCCTCATTAGAAATTTCAACCGAAGCCACAGGAGAAATGGAACTCATATCTATAATGACAAGTCCTTCTTTTGCCGTTTTCAAAATCCCCTTTTCTCCAGTCACTACTTGTTTCACATGCTGGGAAGCTGGCAACATCGTAATAATCACATCACACACAGATCCCATTTCATCGGGCTTACCTGCTGTTGCTCCAGCTTCTACTAGTGCATCCACACTTTCTGTATTGAGATCATTTACCATTACCTTGTATCCTGCTTTAAGTAGGTTCAGTGACATCGGCTTTCCCATTATCCCTAAACCAATAACTCCAATAGTCTGTGCCATTTCAATTTCCCCTTTCAGTCTCTAAATAGATTTTTTTAGATAACGCTTTCATAACTCTTAAAATGAATTGTACACACAATTTTATATTTTGTATACATTTTATTTTAAATTGTATACAAAATAATTCCTCCCTTTTAAATTTTGGTTATTAAACTTATACTTTAAAATAAGACAACTTACTTTAGGAGACGATTAGATTGACAAAAAAACCAACACAACTTGCTTACGTCCATGCTTATGAATATATACGGGATCGAATTTTAAGTGGAGAGCTCGAACGCGGAACAAAGTTGGTTGAGGAGCGGTTAGCGGAAGAGATGGGCATCAGCCGTACGCCGGTGCGAGATTCTATACGGAAACTTGAACAAGAAGGTTTGATCAAGCAAAAATGTGTTGTAAATCCTAGCGATATGGATCTTCGCCACGTCTTTCAAGTTCGTACGTTACTAGAAGGTTTTGCTGCGAACTATTGCGCCACCTATATAACAGATGAGGCATTGGCTAAACTTAAAAATTGTGTAGATATGGGCCGAACAGGTACGATTGAGGAAGTCATGGCAGCGAATAAAGAATTTCATGAAATCATTGTAGGCGCTACCAACAACCCTGTAATGATTGATATATTTGACCGCATGCAGTCGATTATTTACTTGTTCCGAAAAACAGTAGTCCTTCATAAACGTCCTCTATTAATCGAAGAACATCATGATATTTATGAGGCCATCCGTCAACACAATGCTGATGAAGCCGAGCGGTTGATGAAAGAACACCTGCAACTCGATTTGGAGTTTTGCCTAAATCGAATGAAAGGCTAACAGTGTGAAATAGATTTGTTAGATGCATGAAAAAAGGTTCTTCAGCAAATGTTGGGGGGTGGCGGCATCACCTTCCTACTTAACCGACATCAAGCCCCATTTCCTTGTACTTGTGTGTTAATAATATTTTGGCACGAGCACGGGTGAAATTCTGTAAAACGAACACATTCCGCTTGATTATTTTTTTGAGATTGTTGATGCCTTTGAAAAAGCCATTAAAATAAGCGAAGGCAAAACTGTTCAAGATTTCGGTCTGCCAGTTTCGGAAGGTGCCTATCGCTTTTCTGAACTCCCAAATTCCGGACAGTTCCACTAACTCATAAAATGTAGGTAGTTGCTCTTAGGTCTTGAGGATATCCTCAGGACCTCTCTTTTTGCTTGTCTGAATCCATACGCAATACGCTCCCTTCAGTTCATCAGCTCGTTTGAGTTCCTCACCCATTCCAAGGTACCGATTCAAATACCACCGGTCTTCCTCAGTTAACTTGTGATTTTTTTATAAAAGATATAACGCATTCGTTCGCCAATTTTCCAGTCGTAGTCGTTCCAATTTTTTTGTACTCTTCTACGCACCCCGTTTAGCGCCCATTAGATGTACCGGCAAAAATGGAGACTGCGTGTCTTTATTATGAATAAATTGTTTCAAAACTCCACCATTTAGTATAGAACCTATTTAACGGAACACACCCTTACCAAAGTAAAAAACGCATTAAACCCTAAGCCTAGGGTTCAGTGCGTTTTAGTTGCAGATCGTTTTGTTCATTATTTCGTTTCCGGTGTCGCTAAATCAGATAGGATGAGATTCTTTTGCTCGCTGATCAAAGCTTACTAAGCTTTTCACACCTAGTTTTTTTAACATTTCCTTATTATCCGCTGTGTAATTTCCAAGATCGTCGGGATAATGGCTATCGGAGGATAAAGTAAATTCGACTCCTCGTTCTACTAAAGTTGTTAAGAAAGACGGTCCTGGGCACATCTCCTTTACTGGATACCGATAATAGAGCCCCGCATTCACTTCAGTTGCCGTGTTTGTTTCGACAAGCGCGTTGGCTATCTTTTCATGCCATGTTTGGTTGAAGGTTGGATCTTGTACTTGGTAGTTAAAGACTTTTAAGTTGTCCAAATGTGCGACAAAATCAAATAACTCCGAGCGAATTGCGCCTTCAACTATGGTGTAAAATCGATTATATAAATCCTTTAGATCAAATTTTAGAAACGTATCTGCAGTTTGAGGGTTATCGAATCCCCAACCATCGACAAAATGAACAGATCCGATGACAAAATCCCATGCGTGTTCTCCCAATAGATCGGTTAGTTCCGTTTCGCTTCCTTCAAAATAATCAGCTTCTATCCCGAGCTTTAACTCAATTCCTTGCAACTGCCATTTTTCTTTTTCTTTTTCGATAGCCTCAACAAAATCAGCCATATTTTCCGTCATGACATGATTTAACCAATCTGATTGAGCTCTCCCGATTGGGTGCATATGATCCAGAATCATATTCTTTTCAAAATAACTCCGGGTTTCTTTAAAACGGTATAAATGATCCACAATGCCAACTTTCTTCAAGCCTAACTGCTTTGCTTTCTCTAAATACAAATCTAGCCAAAAACTGCTAAAACATCCGTGGTCAACCCGCTTTTGCAATTGCTTTGTTTGCCAAACCATAAATTCCTTTGATCCTTTTTCCAGATCAGGCGGTGCTCCAAAAGATGACAAAGTTTTAGCTGTTCGTTCCAACCACTTTACTGTATAGGGTCCTTCTTCTAAGTGAACATGAAAATCCATTTCCATTATTCTACTCCTCCCCCTTTTACCACTGTCCATAGCTGTTCGTATTCTTGCCAGTCTTCTGGACATGATTGATCGCAGAGTATTTCTGTTAGTTCGTCTAAACCGCAAATGCTGTAAAATGATTGCTCTCCGATTTTAGTTGCATCGGTCAATAAGATCCTGTTACTGCTTTGCTCCAACATTTTGGATGATACGATTGATTCATCCATATCAAAGTCAAAAACGACTCCATTTTTCACTCCGCCACACGATAAAAAAACTTTGTCGAGACTCATTTTCGATAACCACTCGACCGTTATGGGTCCTGCTACTGAAGACTGTGCCGGGTTGGTGGTGCCTCCAAGTAGCAATACTTTTCCCGTTATCCGTCCTTCTTCTAATGCTAGATTAAAACGTTCGGCAGCAGCAAGCGAATTGGTCACCACCGTCAAGTTGTGCACGCCCTCCAAATAATCGGCCAAGTGCACAGTGGTCGTTCCTACATCAACGCCAATGGTATCACCATCTTCAATGCGGCTAGCCGCGGCTTTTGCAATTTGTTGCTTTGCTCTTTTTTGCATATCCAGTTTCCGCTTAAACTGCGGTTCAGTTCGAAGTTTCAAAAATGGAATAGCCCCTCCGTGAACACGGATTAGTAATTGGCGATTTTCCAATTCGCCCAAATCTCTACGTATAGTTTCCGGTGCGACGCCCAGTTGTTCGGCAATGTCCACGACCGATATTTTCTGTTTTTCTTGCAATTGGTTTATTATGTATTGGAATCTCTCCAGTTTTAAGTAGGTCATTGGAGATAGATCACATCTTCTGGCGAGATATAGCAGTCGTATTCTTTTCCAACTTCGATTGTATGTCCACGATGATGCAATTGTTCGACAGAAAACTCGCGGTCTCCTGACAGAAAAACCGTTCGAATAACATTTCCGCTCATCACTGATTTTTTAGCAACCGCTTTTAACCGATAGTCAGCGACCGTTCCTTCAAACAATATTGCTTCCGGACGAATGGCCAGTTTGTCGCCTGTTTTCGTTAAGCTTTTTCCAATCAACTCTTCTAATTCTGTTTTGCTAAAAACATTGTAATGACCGATGAAATTTGCAATAAATTCGGTTTTCGGCTTGGTATAAATGTCAGTTGGCGTTCCCCATTGCGCAATTTCACCTTTATTCATGACGAAAATCTTATCGGAGACTGCCATCGCTTCTTCTTGGTCGTGAGTCACGAGAATCATGGTGATCCCCATTTGGCTTTGAATCGAGCGTAAATCTGCCTGCAGTTTTTTGCGAATTTGTGCATCTAACGCACTTAGCGGCTCATCTAACAGCAACACTTTCGGCTCGACGATTAATGCACGTGCTAAAGCCACTCGTTGTTGTTGACCGCCGGATAATTCATGCGGGTACGCAGCTTCTTTATCGGACAGATGGACAATTTTTAAAATTTCCTGTACTTTTTTTTCAATTTCTACACTATGCATTTTATTGATTTTCAAGCCAAAAGCTACATTTTCATGCACTGTCATATTGGGGAACAAAGCATAGGATTGAAACACCATGCCAATTTCACGTTTTTTGGTCGGAACTTTTTCCATGTTTTTGTTTTCAATTTTCACCATGCCAGCCGTTGCTTCTGTTAACCCCGCGATAATTCGCAAAATAGTGCTTTTGCCACAACCGCTCGGTCCTAAAAGTGTAACGAACTCCCCTCTTTCAATCGACATATCAATCGAAGAAAGAACAGTCGAAGTGCCGTAATTTTTTTGTAAGTTTTCTATTTGAACATAACTCATGACTTCACCAGACCTTTCGATTGTTTGGTCAATACGGAGATCGCCAATGTCAAAATCCCCATCAATACAAGATACACAAAGACAACAGCACTCGCTATATGTCCGCTTGTACTCAATTTTTCCATCAAGTAAATTTGAACGGTTTCAAATCGCGAGCCGACAACTAAGTTAATCAGCACAAATTCTCCAAATAAGATGGAGAACGACAACAAGGCACCGACAAATAATCCCGGATATATGGCCGGCAACAAGACTTTTGCAAAAGCTTGACGTTTTGAAGCACCTAATAATTCCGCTGCATCTAATAATTGTTTGGCGTTGATATTTCTAAGACTGTTGCGAGTTCCTTGATAAATATAAGGAAAAATACTGATGACATAGACACCTAACACTGCCAAAATCATGGGTATCCCTAGTTGAGTATATGTACGGATCAAGCCAACCGCTAAAATAACACCAGGGAAGGCATAAACTAGAACAACAATGGTTTGCATCCATTTTTCATATTTCGGAAAATACAGCACGATCACAAATATTGCCGGGACCACTAAAAGAAAAGCAAGAAGAACAGCACTTCCTGACAGCAACACGGAACGTCCGAATGCTTGGATAAACTCCACATCTTGAAACAGCACAGAGAGCCACTTAAAGGTTAATCCTTCCGGTAAGACTGTACTGTTCCATTCAGTCGAAAACGCATAAAGCGCCGTGGCAATAATGGGCAATATCAAATACAGCATGAGAAAAAGCAAGAACAAATCAGCGACTCCCTTTTTCTTCATTATAGATTTCTCCTCGCTTTCTTAATGCTCCACTCACTAAGGACCATTGCTGAAATCATGGTTGCTCCGAGTAATACGGCGATAGCGCTGGCCAGTTCCGGTTGGGCAAAAATGTCGCCCGATAGCAAAGTCCCGATTCGGATAGCTGCTAAATTATAGTCACTACCGGTTAAGGCATAGGCCGAGGCATAGGCGCCCATCGCATTGGCAAATAACACGCTAAAGGTTCCAACAATTCCTGGAAGCATTACCGGAATGCCGATTTTCATCCAAAATTGAACTGTATTGGCGCCCAATAAAGCAGCAGCATCTTTCCATTGCTGTTGAATTCCGTAATAAATCGGATATAGCAGCATTAGGGATAGCGGCAATTGAAAATAAATATAAATCAATAACAAGCCGCTCCAGCTATATAGAGAAAAAGAAGCAAGCGCATCTAAATTCCATTTCTCAAACAACAACGTAAACAGTCCACTATTGCCAAGTAACACAATAAATGCAAAAGCCAATGGAATACCTGAAAAATTCGAAGTCAAATTGATCATCACTAAAATTCGCTCTTTTACGGGATCTGTAAAACGCATCATCGCATAAACCGCAAATAACGAAACGACAAGCGCTACTAGTGCAGAAACAGCTGATAACGTAATGCTGTTTTTGAATCCTTGTAAGATGTAGCTATTCAACAAAGCCGTTTTGTACTGATTTAACGTAAAGCCATCGCTGTCAGTAAAACTTGATAAGAACATATTCACTAAAGGGATCACAAAGAACATGCAAATTAAAAGAATGAAAGGAATGAGCAAAAATAAGGATTTATTTTTTGTAGTCAAATTATCACTGCTTCCATTAAATATTGTTATTTTAAACTTTCTTCTATATACAGATGCATGGTTTAACGCAATTACTGGTGCTTAAACTAAAAGACATTCTTCCATTTTTAAAGGCACCATTGCTTTTGACGGTTCAATTTCTAATAACCGACAGGCTAACGGCGCAATCATCAACTGTGACAAAAGTTCATCAGATATTCCTGCAGCTATTTTTTCAGACATCACAAACAGTGGAACGTGGCGATCTTCAGCTGTATTTCCCCCATGGTTGCCATCTGCAGTCATTCCGTGATCAGCTGTAATGATGACGTCGTATCCCTGCTCCTTGCAAAGAGGAAGAAAAACCGACAGCAATGCATCTACAGAAAGCACACGGTTCCGGTATTCTTTTGAATCTGCCGTAAACTTGTGGCCGTCGTCATCTACGTTCATCGGGTGGATATAGAGAAAATCGGGTTGTTTTTTTTCCATGAGCCACGAGGCTTCCGCGAACAAGTGGCTATCGGGGTAATGATCTTCAAAATAAAACAAACCATTTTCAATCAGCAATTTCGTATCTAGTTGAATACGATCTTGCATTTCATTGAAAGGAGCTGAATTATATAACTCACTCACCCAATAGTAGGCGGCAGCAGCAGTTGTTTTGCCGCTGTTTTTCGCTAAATGGAATAAACTTTGCTGAGTGGATAACCGCACCGTCCGATTGCTGTTAATCCCATGGACGACAGGAGGCGTACCCGTCAAAATGGTTTCGTATAATGGCCGGGAAAGCGATGGAACTTCTGAGCGTACTTTGTAGCGAGCAGCTTTGCCATTTTCTATTAAATGCTGCATATAACCCATATGGCTGCAAGCTGTATCAAATCGAAGGGCATCTACGACAATAAGAACGACTCGATTAGTTGCCATGGATTAATACCTGTTCTTGCCACATTTGAGGAATTTTCTTGGTTGCTTCTTCCCAAGCCGCTTGGTCTTTGACTGGCTGTGTGTTGGTATACATTTCATCCGGTAATAACATTGCTTTTACTTCTGATGAAAGTTCTACATTTTCACGAATAGGACGGGCATAGCCTCTTGCTAAATTCTCTTGTCCCTCATCTGACAGAATATACTCTCTTGCCAACATCGCAGCATGAGGATTTTGAGCATATTTGTTAATCACTGTAGCGTAACCCGACATAATGGATCCTTCTTCTGGAATAACAATATCAAATCGGGATTCATCGATTTGATTGCTATAGCCTAATGCATTGAAATCCCACATGATGGCAACATCAATTTCTCCTTTTTCAAGGTTTGCTACTGTTGGATCTCCTTGCAAACGTCCTTGTTCCGCCAATTCCGCAAAAAAGTCGATACCTGGTTGCAGATTATTTTCATCTCCACCAAAGGCCATTGCCGCTCCTAAAATAGCAAATTGTGCCTGATTTGCCGTTAAGGCATCGCCAATACTTACGATATAATCTCCATTTTTGATGTCTTCCCAAGATTTTGGGGGATTTTCAACATTGCTAGTATCTGTTAAGAAAGCCATCGTTCCTGTATAGCCAACTATCCAATGCCCTTCATCGTCTTTTGCCCACTCTGGAATATCCTCCCAATAACTAGTTTTATACGCTTGCGTCAATCCTTTTTCTTCAGCAATCGGTCCAAATGCGACTCCGACATCGCCAATATCAGCAGAAGCATTGTCTTTTTCCGCTTCGAACTTTGCTAATTCCTCTGCACTCGACATATCTGTATCGGTATGGGCTATGTCAAACTCGGTTTCTATTTCACTCCACGTTTCTACCCAGTTTGCCCATGTGTCAGGCATGCCGACAGAATTTACTTCGCCTTCTACTTTTGCTTTTTCGATTACTTCTTCTTTCGTTAAAGAATTTCCATCAACTTGCGCACTTACACTTTCTTTATCACCAGAGCATGCTGCCAATACACTTACTGCCATAATTCCTAACACACTCTTTTTTAAAATTTGTTTAAAGATCATTTTGAAACCCCCTATTTGTTTTTGTTTGTTTTTGTTTGATTACAATAATAATCATAACGAACAAACATTGAGCCAGTGTAGAGTCTTTCATAACGATTCGTAAAGATTGTTAAAGGGATGTGAAGAGTATGTAGACCTACTTCATTATTTGAATATAAAAAAGCACTGGATTTAGAGCTTTGAAACAGCTCTAAATCCAGTGCTTTTTTTATTTGTTCTCACAGATTTTATCATCTTCCATATAAGACTATTTGGGTATCAGCTGATTCCAAGTACCCTCACACTTTGTTCCCTGATCATTACTCAAAAATTTTTCACTATTGGAACTTTCGTTAAAAAACACCTCATATGGTCACTCTAGTTTATAAGTCGGCAATTGTTCATCATTCGAAAGTTTCATCATAAATGGATAGAGTCCTAAAAATACAATCATCAACGCGATAGCAAGCAAGAAAATCCCTATGCCATTAAGGTCTAAAAATAACGTCAATGTAATAATGAGAAATGCTGGTATGTAGCTAAAAATGCCGGTCAGCCTTCTCGATTTCGGTATAAGGTATTGGTTCTTTTCGCAATAAGGACATTTGGCTTTATTCGTAAGCTTCACTGTATTTTTAACTACTGTTTTCCAAGGCCATTTTTGACCACAATTTTCACAGATTGGCATGATTTCACTCCTCCTTAAATTCATTTTCTCGATTAGCTGTTTGCATATAGCGAGTAAAGTAAGCACCGGTGATTAGCAAAGCCACGGTTAGCGCCATAGTGAACAAGTCAAGAAAGCTTAACCAATAGCCGGCTGAATTAACGACACTGATTAGTAAAAAACAACTCGTTGTCATTCTACTTTTGGGATTTGTATTGGTTTTTTCTTTCGTTTTTATGATTTTATTGATTGAGATGCCTACTGCTACAACTGCTAGTAAAGTGATTATTATTAGTCACAAAAATAGCGCATCCTTTTATTTCCTATAGCTGTATTTACGAGTTGAATGAAGAGAAGTTTCGGATTTTTTGGAGGTTTTATTGCCATAGACTCTGTATGTGGTGTGAAATCCTTTTAAAATCAATGCTCCCCAGTTATTTCACGATGTTTTTTTCCAGTTAATTGGATATACTGTCGAGTTTACTAGAAATACTGTCCGTTTCACAGCAAATACTGTCCGAGTGGGAGTGAATACTGTCCAAATCACACCATTTACTAGCGACTGAAATTTTTGCGTGGTCAATTTAAAGTATAGAAAAAATGGAATTAAAAAAAACAGATTCTAACCTCCCTCTATTTTCACCAATTAAAACCAGCCATAAAAATCTCTTTAAAAGAAATTTAGTGGCTGGTTTTATTTTGATAATCTATTAGTCACATAAAAAAATGTTCACACTCATCCCTTCTTGTAAAGATTGGACACAGTTTGGTGTAAAAGCTTACATATTTATCCACAAAAAAGCACTCCGTTTAGAACTCTGGATCAGCTCTAAACGAAGCGCTTTTTTGATTTTATCGCCGGCTATTCTTCTTCCAAAAAGTCATTTTCAACAAGCCAGTCGTAAGCAACTACAGAAACACTTTGTCCTTCAATGTCGACGAGATAATTCAGTTCTCTCATAATGTCACTGTTTAGGCTATCTGCCAAACGAGCAGTAATTTCTTCAATTTCGGGATATTTTTCAAATACCTCTTGATTGATCGCGACAGCTGCTCGGTACGGTGGAAAGAATCGTTTGTCGTCTTCTAACACGACTAAGTCATAGTTTCTGATCGTAGCATCTGTTTCAAAGGCTACTGAAACGTCAACCTGCTCGTTGTTCAATGTCCGTTGCGTCAATCCTAAGTCCATTTGACGCACTTGGTCAGAACCAAATTCAAAACCATACGTATCTTCTACGCCTGGCAAGCCGTCCGAACGATTCGCAAATTCGGCATCGGCAGCCATCGTTAACTCTCCAGGATTTGCATTGATATAGTCTGACAGGTCACTGATGGATTTGATGCCGAGCTCTTCTGATTGCTCGCTTCTCATGGCGAGCGCATAGGTATTGTTGACATCCGACATATTCATCCAGTGAATGTCGTTTTTGATATCATTTTCTTTTACCTTTTCAAAAGCCGCCTCGGGGTCAGCGATCGAATCTTCGCCCATATATGTAATGAGCGCCGTTCCTGTGTATTCCCACATCATGTCGACTTGGCCATTTTCCAACGCTGAGCGAACGACACTACTGCCGAGATTGTTCATCTGGTTTACTTTAAATCCTTCTTCCACTAATAAAAAAGCCGTCATTTCCGACAATAAATACTGTTCCGTAAAGTTTTTGCCCCCGACCGTCACTTCTTTTCCGGTCACGCCTATTCCTGAACAGGCCGACAAGATCACCGCAGTAATCAGCAGAGGGATCAGTTTGAGTAAGTTCATGACAAATTTTGATACCTCCTATCCTTATCGCTAAGCTTTCTCAATACGCCTTGATCCTTTTGGCACGACGATATATTCGATTTTACGTAAAATATAATCAGCTAAAATCGCCAATAAAGTTACAGGGATGGCTCCGGAAATCAGGAAGCCGTTATCAAATAAATTAATCCCAGTAAAGATCCAAACGCCAAGTCCACCTGCTCCAACCACATAAGCTAAAGCTGCTGTACCAATGTTCAAGACAACAGCCGTCCGGATGCCGGCAAGAATGGAGTAAGCCGAATTAGGAAGTTCAACGCGAAATAAAATCTGATGGGGTTTCATACCCATCCCTTTTGCAGCATCGATCATGTTCTTATCAATAGAGTCAATGCCTGCTACTGTATTTCTGAAAATTGGCAGAATCGAATAAATAAACAGCGCAAAAACGGCAGATTTAAAACCGATACCTAAAATACTAATCATCAATGCCAGAACTGCTAGACTGGGAATCGTTTGTCCCAAATTGGCGACATTGGAAACCAGCCATTCGGCTTTTTTGAATTTGGGTCTAGTGATGAGAACGCCCGCTGGTACAGCTACCAAAATGGCGAGAATTGAAGAAACCAGTACTAAAACAACATGCTGTCTCAGTAACACCAAGAATGTTCCTGATTGAGTAAAGATATAGTCAAAATAACTATTGGCAATCGCCCAAATGAAGAATGTGGCGACCAATGCATAAAGCGCGTATTTGACAATATTGCCTATCCATTTTTTACGGTTCACCGAATCACCCTTCCTGAGATGCGGACATTTTCCCTTTTATTTCGAAATGTAGGTATTTTTGAACAAGATCGATTGTAATTGTGCCAATATTTTCATCCTGATCGTTCTTCACAACTACTTGATCTGCTTCTTGATTCATTAGCATGGACAAAGTATTGCGCAGATCTTGATGGATATTGATCGTTTTCGTATCTTGAATCGATTCGTCAACCGGACCGAGTCCAATAATTGTTTGTAAATCTTCTACCGTGTGTAAGCTCAAACTTTTAATGGCACGGTCTTTGCCAAAAAATTGGGAGACAAATTCATTTTTGGGATGTGAAAGCATTTTTGAAGGTGTATCAAATTGCATAATTTCTCCATTGCGCAAAAGTACGATTTTATCAGCCATTTTGATCGCTTCGTCGATGTCATGGCTAACAAAAAGAATCGTTTTTTTCACTTCTCGCTGAATCTGTAGAAACTCTTCTTGTATCTTGTCTCGAATAATTGGATCGAGTGCCCCAAACGGTTCATCCATCAGCATAACCGGAGGGTCAGCCGCAAGTGCACGCACTACACCGATACGCTGCTGCTGGCCACCTGATAATTCATGTGGAAAACGCTTGCCGTAATCTTTAGCATCTAATCCGATCAGCTTCATCAAATATTCAAAGCGTTCTCGCTTTTCTTTTTTGCTCCATCCTAAAAGATCTGGAACGAGCATGACGTTTTCTTCAATTGTCATATTAGGAAAAAGTCCGTTGCTTTGAATGACATAACCAATTTTTCTTCTCAATTCGATGGCATCTAAATCTTTGGAGTTTTCATTATTAATAATGATTTCGCCTTCTGAAATAGATTCCAACCGGTTGACCATTCGTAACAGCGTTGTTTTTCCACAGCCTGAAGGGCCGAGCAACACGACGATTTTTCCTTCTTCAACGGTAAAATCAACATCGTTGACAGCTACGATCTCTTCTCCGTATCGTTTTGTAACATTCTTGAATGAAATCATATGCTCACCTCTCTAGAGTTAATCGGTTAACGCTTTGATGGTAAAACGTTTTTGAATCAATAATAAAATGGAATCTGCAATGATGGCGAGTATCGCAACAGCGATAGAGCCACTGATGATCAAGTAATTGTCACCTCTGCTAATTCCTTGTGTAATTAAAACCCCGAGACCGCCAGCGCCGATATACGAAGCGATGACGGCAATCCCGATATTCATAATGACGGCCGTTCGTACGCCTGCCATAATAACGGGCATGGCATTTGGAATTTCGACACGCAACAAACGCTGATGCGTTTTCATGCCCATGCCAATCGCTGCATCGCGCATTTCTGGATTGACGTTTTTTATGCCGGTATA
The DNA here is from genome assembly GCF_001687585.2 of Planococcus halocryophilus. Classification (GTDB taxonomy): domain Bacteria; phylum Bacillota; class Bacilli; order Bacillales_A; family Planococcaceae; genus Planococcus; species Planococcus halocryophilus. The sequence goes on from NZ_CP016537.2 coordinate 3,215,803, forward strand.
CGTATTACGGATAATTGGCAGTTGTGAATACAATACGAGCGCAACAAAAGCTGGCACAAAGCCAATCCCTTGATTGATAAGAGAAAAAATAGGAATCATTACTCCAAAAAGTGCAATGCTCGGAATTGTTAATGTAATAGAAGCAATTTGAAGAACTGTGTCTGCTAGGTACTGGTTCGTGGTCAAGTAAATACCGAGCGGAATACCAATCAAGAGTGCCACGATAATTGCTAGAGAAACTAGCACGGCATGATCAATTGTTAGCTCTAAAATACGAGGAGCGTTTACCTCAAGAAACCGGAGCCACTTTTCCATTAAAACACCTCCCTTCTATGATCAGAAATTACTAGCTGAATTGGAACTTGATTTGGCAGCTGTACCTGTTAAAAAGCATTAATAATTTTTAAAAAAATAAGACGACTTAAGAGCACGGAAACCCGCTGTACTCATAAGCAATCTAAGCCGCACTCTGTGAATATTCAAGCATAATAATTGTCTTTATTTTTCATAAATCCTAAACCATTTGAATTTTCGATTTATTTAACGTATAAAAAGACCTGCTAATTTGTTGTTGTTGGGAAATTATGTTTCTTTGATATTTTTTTAAGTATAACATACTTTTCAGGGTCATTTTTTTACCGATAGGCTTCACATGGGTGATTCACCCACTTGTCAGTCCAATAAAAAAGGCTTCCGACCTTCCCGAAAGTCCTTTTTATTGAACTCAATTATTCACCTAATCTTATCGACTTTCTATACCCTTTCAAACAGGTTTTCTCAGAAGGTTTGCCCTTCTCAAACGAAATCATCGGGCGGTGCCATTTCGGATAAATAGGCACCGAATGCGCGGCGGATTTGATCTAGCCTTGATCGTCTTGTGTTAGTTTTATTTCAAACGAGGCGTTGTGATTGATTGCCACTTCTTGGTCTTGAACCCAAGACTCTGTTGTCCATCCGGCTGCTTGTTGCGTGTCAGCAGTCGCCTTTTTATTGCACCCCATTTTACCGTTTAGTAATCCTTCACCGCACTCGAGTGACTGGTCGATTAATGTTAGAATACCTATTCGTTAAATCCCTCTAACGTCAGTGTTTCTTTCATCTTTTTTATGATTTTATTTCCTATATCTGTATTTACGAGTCGAATGATGAGAAATTACGAATTTTGTGGAGGTTTTATTGCCATAGACTCTGTATGTGGTGTGAAATCCTTTTAAAATCAATACTTTCTACTTATTTCACTCGGGTTTTTTCCATTTAATTGGATATACTGTCGAGTTTACTAGAAATACTGTCCGATTCACAGCAAATACTGTCCGAATGGGAGTGAATACTGTCCAAATCACACCATTTACTAGCGACTGAAATTTTTGCGTGGTCAATTTAAAGTTGTGAATTAGTCTCCCCTATTAAAATTAATGATTTTGGAAAAGATCACTAAAGATTGTCTAAAGAAAACCGAATTAAAACCAGCCACAAAAAGCTCTTTAAAAAAGATTTTGTGGCTGGTTTTATTTAACTACTTTTATTCATTTGTTTTCGGAAAAAGCGCTTTGTCGTTTTTGATAAAAGTCCATGCACTCGCAATCAACAAAAAGACAATCCCGGCCACTAAAACTGCTTGAATTGTTGTTGCCATCGATGCGTCTAATACACCGCTTGCATACGCGCTATAGATGCCAAAGAAAGCCCAGGCGATTGGAAGTGGAAATGCGGCGTTTTTGTATAGAGCCAAGTAGAAAAACACAAATCCAATAGCAACAAACAAAATGATGATTGTCCAAATCGAATCAGAAAGTCCAAATCCGTTCCACTGTTGCTGCACTAAAAATAGAGATGTGTTCACGATTGTCGCGATAAAGACCCAAGAGCTGTAAAGTGTAAAACTAATTCCTGCCAGCGTACTCGGAAATTGAGAGCGATTGTTCGTGATTCTTTTTACGATCAAGATCAATGAGAACAGTAGCCCCAAAATCAACAGCGTTGAAATCCCGAGTAATTCGTAGGAGAAAACGATAATCCATGCCATATTGAATAAGGCACTTGCGATAAATAAAGGCGACACCAATCGAATGAGTTTGCCTACGTGTTGATCTTTTCGTTTAATAAAGAAATAAACTAATGTCACTAGTAGTAAGGTATAAATCCCGCCCCAAATTGAAAATGTGAATGGTGCTGGTGATATGAGCGTCATGTACTTGTCTGACAGATCTTTTTGACTCATGCCATTAAAAAATCCAGACGACCCAAGATAGTTTACACCTAAAGTTAGGAAATAAAAAACTAAATTCAAAATGGAGAACAGCTTTGTTTTCTTGAGTGTTTTTTCATCCATGCGGATTGCGCCTCCTGATTTGTAGTTTTTATTTAACGAACAAGTCTTAAAAAAAGACTGCCAGCTTTTAAATGACTGGCAGTCTTTTTGGGTACTCACTATAGTATAAGAATTCCCTAGTATCTTCTTAACTAAACCATACTTCTTTTATTTCCCTGACTTTATCAATTAGTCATCAATGCCCATCGATTGTTTATACCCTGCCAAATACGTTTTTTCAGACGTGCTGCCCATGTCAAATGAGTTCATAGCGCGGTGCCAGTTTGGATAGATTGCCACTGGTCGGGCAACAGATTCGATGCGGTCATGTTCTTCTTGTGTTAGCTGAATTTCAAAAGAAGCGATGTTTTCTTTTAACTGCTCTTCGTTACGTGCCGCGATGACAATCGGACCGACGTTCGGCCGGTCTCGGACCCATGCATAAGCAATTTGCGGCACTGAAGCATTGTGATTGACTGCGACTTCTTCTAACGCATCGATTACTTGGTAGAGCCGCTCCTGATTTTGCACCCATGGCTCTGGCCATCCAGCACCTTGTCGTGTATTCGATGGTGCTTGTTTGTTGCGGCCGATTTTGCCGTTTAGTAGCCCTTCACCAAGCGGACTCCAGATCATCGAGCCAATGCCTAGCTCACTGCCAGCAGGAAGCAATTCATATTCCGCTTCCCGTGCTTCTGGTGTGTAGTAAATCTGCTGTGTAATAGGCGGGATAAAGCCCGATTGCTCTGCGACCGTAAACGTTCGGGCCAGCGCCCAACCGCTATAGTTTGATACGCCCCAATGGCGGATTTTTCCGGATTTGACGAGACTTGTCATGGTTTCGACCGTTTCTTCGACCGGCGTCTGCCCGTCCCACAAATGGACAAAATAGAGGTCGAGATAGTCTGTGCCTAAACGCTCAAGTGATTGGTCAATAGACGTTAAAATATTGCTTCTCGAAGCTCCTCTTGCGTTAGGGTTTTCGCCCAAAGGAAAGCCTGTTTTCGATGTCAGCAATAATTCGTCACGGCGCCCTTTAATGGCTGCCCCTAATACGCGCTCTGCATCCCCTTTTGAATACAAGTTGGCCGTATCAAACATATTGATGCCGGCCTCAAGTGACATGTCTACCATGCGCCGTGCTGTTTTTTCATCGATGTTGCCTGCAGCGTCAAAGCCATTTGTCCCGCTAAAAGGAACTGTTCCAAGTATGTATTTCGGAACCCTCAAGCCTGAATTTCCTAAATAGATAGAGTCCATGATTGCCTCCTTATGAATATGTATTTTCTACTCCTAGCTTACCCCGCTAGTCTCTCGGCAAAACAGTTTGTCGTAACGATCAGATTATGACTTTGATTGGTACAAAAGGATTCTTCGACAATCTATAAATTTCCAGTAGTTTACTTTAATGCAACAAAGGGAAGCACTACATTAATACTGTTTTACATTAAAGGAGGAGAATTTGGTGGGACATTATATTGAAGTGGAAGATGGCGTAAACGTTTATGTAGAGGACATTGGATCGGGGCAACCGGTCGTATTTATTCATGGCTGGCCTTTAAACAGCAAGGCATTTGAATCGCAAGTGAGCGTACTCGCAGAGCAAAATTTCCGATTTATCGGCATCGACCTTAGAGGCTTCGGGAAATCAGACAAGCCGTGGTCGAGCTATGATTACGACATGGCAGCAAACGACGTCAAAGCCGTCGTCGATTATTTGAAACTTGATCAATTTGTGCTTGCTGGATTTTCAATGGGCGGGCCGATTGCCATTCGTTACTTAACAAATTTCAACCAGCAAGGCGTCGATAAATTACTGCTGTTATCCGCTGCGGCTCCGTTGTTCACTCAGCGCGAGGATTTCCAACACAACTTGAAACCGGAAGAAGTAGATGGCATTATCGACCAACTTAAAGAAGATCGTCCGGCCTTTCTTGGGCAATTCGCGGATATGTTCTTTGAACAGAAAAAATCACCTGAATTTCTCCATTGGTTCCAAACGCTTGGACTTCAAGCCGGAGCTCACTCGACCATTAAAGCCGCTATTGCCTTACGAGATGAAGACTTGCGTGACGAGTTAGCGGGCATTACTGTTCCAACTGCTATTTTCCACGGAAAAAAAGATCAAATTTGTGCTTATGAATTGGGCGAAGAAATGGACAAGCAAATCCCCAACTCAGTGCTCGTTCCTTTCGAAGACAGCGGCCACGGCATCAACGCAGATGAACCAGAACGCTTCAACAATGAGTTGTTAAACTTCTTAAAAAGTTCCGATGTGAAATAAGAACCTACACAGCACCGAACTTGTTAGGCACCTGGACGACAAATCGAGGTGCCGTTTTTCATTGTTTATGGCTTTCGCAAACAGATTGGACTTCTGGCTTTAAGCACCCTAAGTTCCGGGCACAATTACTAAAACACGCATACGATTACAAAGGAAGATCAATAAAGAGGAGGAAATTTTTCTATGGCAAACGATAAATTTTTCACGTTCCACAATGGCGTTAAGATTCCCAATATCGGCTTCGGTACGTGGCAAATTCCAAACGAAGAAGCTTACGACGCAGTGACAATTGCGTTAAAAACTGGCTATACGCATCTTGATACGGCATTAGCATATAAGAATGAAGAAAATGTCGGCAAGGCGATTAAAGATTTTGATATTTCCCGGGAAAACGTTTTTATTACTAGTAAACTACCAGCCCAAACAAAAGGATATGAAGCCACTCTAGAGGCTTTTGAAGAAACCATTTCAAATCTCGGCGTTGATTTCTTGGATCTTTATTTGATTCATGCACCGTGGCCTTGGGATGAAATTGGCAAGGATTGCACAGAAGGCAATATTGAATCATGGAAAGCGATGGAGAAGCTTTATAAAGAAGGCAAAATTCGCGCCATTGGTGTTTCCAATTTTGCGGAAAGCGATATTCAAGCACTTATCAATGCTTGCGAAATTGTGCCAATGGCGAATCAAATTCCATTTTATGTCGGTCGCGATCAAAAGAGCTTGCTGCAGTTTTGTGCAAAGCATAATATTGTGGTCGAAGCGTATTCTCCGCTCGCAACTGGTCAAATTTTGGACAGTGCTGAACTCAAGGAAATAGCCGCTAAATATGACGTAACACCTGCTCAATTATGCATTCGTTATTGTCTGGAACATAACACTTTACCACTCCCGAAATCGACAAACGAAGAACGCATCTTAGAAAATAGCCAATTGGATTTCACTATTTCTCCAGAAGATGTTCAAACATTAGATGCGTTTGAAGATGTTCGCTCTAAATAGTGAAAAAAACCGCCCCCGGGCGGTTTTTTTTTGAGTGAATTTCATTTCTTTTTGTAGCTGTTTTCCAGTTTATTGGATATACTGTCGAATTTAATAGAAATACTGTCCGGTTCGGATCAAATACTGTCCAAATGAGACTAAATACTGTCCAAATCCCCCATTTACTAGCGAAATAAAATTTCTAGCTAATTTTCCAACTAAAATGTGATCTAAACTTCAACTCTCTCCGTTATGTCCATAACAGATTAAAAAAATGAGGAGTGTTTTTATATGAAATGGAAAAAAATCTTACTGCCGGTACTTGGAGCGGCAATTTTAGTTCCGGGCATGGCTACTAACGTATTGGCAGATGAACATTCACCAACTGAAACGACAGGCGTGGAACTTCGTGCGACATTGGATTCATTATTATCCGAACATTACGCACTGGCAGTTGATTCAATGATGAAAATTTATGATGAAGATGAAGCGGCTGAAGCGGCCATTGCAGCACTGGATGCCAACGCAGCGGACATGGAGCCGGTTATTGCTTCAGTTTATGGTGAAGAAGGCGGCGCAGCGTTTGTGGAAATTTTTGATAAGCACAATACCGGAACCGATGATTATGCCGAAGCGGTAAAAAATGGCGATGACGCAATGAAAGAAGAAGCGTTAGACGAAATTCAATCTTTTGTTGACGACATGGGCGCATTTCTTGGTACAGCGACTGAAGGCAATCTTCCTGAAGACGGTGCCACTGCAGCACTTCGCGAACATGAAGATTTTGTTCAAAACACATTTGATCTTTATGTAGAAGGAGATTATGTTGCAGCTTATACTTCTTACTTAGATGGCTTCACGCAAATCTTTGGAGCAGGCGGAGCAATTAGCGGAGCCATTGCGACTCAGTTCCCCGATCAGTTTTCAGATCCAAACACGCCAGCTGGTGACTTCCGTTCAACAGTGAACCGGATTGCGGCTGAGCATTTCGCTTTAGCGCAACTCAGCATGACAAAAGGCTATACTGGTTCTGACGATTTTGATTTTGCTGATTGGGCGCAAGATCAAAATACAGAAGAATTCCGTGCAGCACTTGCCACTGTTTACGGTGAAGAAGCAAGCAACGAATTTGTTCAACTTTGGAACAACCAACATATTTCTGTTCAAGGTGACTTAGTTATCGCTGTAGCAGCAGACGATCAAGCAGCTGCTGACGAAGCAACAAACACATTAACAAGTACGTTTGCAACAGACTTAGGAACATTTTTAAACACTGCAACAGAAGATCGCATGCCTTTGGACGACACCATTGCAGGTGTGACAGCGCATGAAACGTCAGTTATCGATACGTTCCAACAATATGTATCTGGTGATTACACAACTTCTTATGAAACGTACCGTTCAGGCTATGCGATTATGTTCGATATCGGTAAAGGATTGAGCGGCGCAGTTGTTGATCAATTCCCTGAGAAATTCGAAAACACTTCACCTGAAAAAATGCCTGCTACGGGACTTGGCGGCACTGCCAACCAATCAAACACAATGGTTCTTTGGATTACATTGAGCATGATGATTTTATTGGCAGCTGGAACAATCACTTACCGTCAAACGAAAAACCAACAGTAAAACTTATCAGAGAGAGCTCAAGCTCTCTCTGTTCCCGATTAGAAAGGAGGAATGACAAATGAAGCAGCTTGTTACCATTGGGACTGCCTTAGTTTTATGTCTCGCTTTGTTTATCATATTAAAGCCTTTGGCTGCTAGCCCTACTTTTGAAGAGCAAATTGAACAGGTCAAAAAAGTAGAAGAAAAAGCGAATGTTAAAAAAGAAGAAGTAACAGGCAACTACGTAGACAAGATTGCCGAATTTCCCATTCTTCCAGAACAACGTGAAAAACTACAAATGCTGCAACGCGAACGTCAAGAAAGCATCAAAGGCATGGAGCCTTTTCAAATTAAAATCCCTTCAATCGGTGTTGACGCAGCCATCGAATCGACTGGTATTTTAGAAAATGGCGAAATGGGTGTACCTGAAGATGTTGACCAAGTTGGCTGGTTCGAGCCTGGCTTTAAAGCTGGTGCAAAAGGTCATGCGGTTTTAGCAGGGCATGTCGACAGCTTGACAGGACCCGCCGTTTTTTATGAATTAGAAAATATAAAAATTGGTGAAACCGTCACTTTGACAGGTCCAGATGGACGTGAAATGGTCTATAAAGTGACCGATTTAACTAGCTACGAAACAGATGACGCACCGATTGAAAAAATATTCGGTAGCTCAAACAAGCGATTGATTAGCTTGATCACATGTACGGGAGATTACAACCGCGATATTGGTTCGCATGAAGAGCGTTTAGTTGTAACAGCTGAATTGATTTCTGATTCGAGCGTTACCGACAAACAGCCTGAACCACCAGCAAACGTTTTTGCTACGGCTTTCAATATTTCTTGGCATGCAGTGCGTGACGATGCGATTATCGGTTACCGCATTTACGAAGAAGACATCCAAACTGGCGAAATGACAAAAATCGAAACTGTTTCATTGTTTGACCGCAAGAAAGTAAATATCCAAACTGATGACACGAAGCGTTATTTTGTTACTTCTGTTGATGTGGACTTGAATGAGTCTAAAAAAGCTGAGGCAGAAACGAAATAAGTTTTATAATCGAAGAAATCGTTCCAGCCGGACGCTTTCCAGGGGCACGGCTTCAGCCGCTTCCCTCGCTACGCTCAGTCCAGGGTCTTCAGCTCGTGCTATTCCCCTTGGAGTCGCCGTTTTTCACTCTTTCTTCTAAATGATTTCTTAAAAATAGACAGGAATTAGTTGTACCTCTCTATTAATACTCTAAAATAAACCTGGGAAAGAAAAGTCCTCCACTTTTCTCTCTCGGGTTTTTCAATTCAAGCTGATTGAAATGCAGGTGGCGACTCCCGAGAAAAAGTGAAGTATTGAGGCGATAAACTCGAGTTTGTTCGGCGCAAACCTGAAGGAAAGCGTCCGCCAAAATGGAAATCAGTCTGACCTCTATGACCAACAAAAAAGCTGTCACCAAAAATCTTTGGGACAGCTTTCTCTTATTTATCATTAAACTGATTGATTTTCACTGCATGCTTTTTCATGACGCAGTAGCCATTCTTTTCGCGGCAAGGTGCCGGCGTAGCCAGTTAGTTTGCCGTTTGCGCCGATAATGCGGTGGCATGGCACGACAATGCTAAGTTTGTTTTTGCTATTAGCATTCCCTACTGCTCTGACAGCTTTTTCACTGCCGACAGCTTTAGCGATTGCGCCATAAGAAACGGTTTCCGCGTATGGAACATCCGTTAACGCAGTCCATACTTTTTGCTGAAAGTCCGTTCCTGCAGACTCACAAGCAAATGTGAAATCCATACGTTGTCCTTGGAAGTATTCTTCGAGTTGCTGTTGGCAGTCTTTCAACACTTGCGGGCTGTCTGGAGAGAATGGCTTCGTCACTCTACTTTTTTCACTAAACAAAATTGACCGGACGGCTTTGTCTGTTCCGGTAATTTCCACGATGCCGATAGGTGATTGAAATTCAATTTGATGCACTTGACTCATAATAATGACCTCCATAAATAGAATGTGGCATAGGCTTCCCACCCGCTCCAATTTGCCGATAGCTCGGTAATCTCTGCGAGTGTTGGTTTTCGCTCCATGTCTAGTTGAGCTTTTAGCGCATTATGCAGCCCAACATCTGCAAGCGGGAAAGCAGATGCGTCATGCAAGCATTTCATCATGACGTAATTGGCCGACCATGCGCCGACGCCACGAATTTCTAACAATTTACTTTCCATGTCTGGCTCTTGTAACAATCGCTTTTTGTCCAAGTCGCCTGTCGCCATAACAGCTGCAATGCCTAAAATGTATTCCGATTTTCGCCCCGTTAACTGCAACGCTCTCAAATCAGCAAATGGCAAAGCTACGATTGTTTCAGGGTCCGGGAAAGTCCAATACGTTTCGCCTTCGTAAACGACTGAGTCCCCGTAACTTTCGACAAATCTTTTCTTTAATGTGTAAGCAAATGTTAAGTTGATTTGCTGCCCCATGATAGCCCACACTAAAGCTTCAAACAAATCCGGGACACCAATTACCCTCAACCCAAAATATTGTTGGACCACTGGATTTAAGATGGGATCTGTTTCCGCCATTTCGTAAAACCCTTGCAAATCGGTGGTCAAATCAAACCAGTCTTCTATATACGCAACGACTTGCTTGGTTTCATTTGGAGTAGGTGCATTTAGCGGAAACTCGATGCGTAAAGCTCCGGGGACGGATGTTAGTTGAAACAGAACCAGTTCTCCATCTATCTTGAGCAACTTTATCACTTTGTCTTCTTTAATCCGGTATAAGTTTTCTTGCGAAGATCTGCCAAGATGAACGAGACATTCTTCATAATTAAAATCAGCAGGTGTTGAAATTTCTGTATATCTCGTACTTTGGATAGGCTTCATAGTAGAACCAACTCACTTTGCTTTCGATATTCTGATGGTGAATGGTTTGTTAGCTTCCGAAATACTTTATAGAAGTTTGACGGGCTTTGAAATCCTGCTTCTAACGCGACTTCAAGATTTGATAAGTCGGTGCTTGTTAATAAGTATAACGCTTTATCGATACGAATCTTCTCAAGACACACATGCGGTGTTTCTGCAGTTTCTTGCTTGAAAGTGCGTTCTAAGTAAGACGGACTCATGCCGACATGATGTGCGATTTGTTGAAGGTTAATCGGTTCTTTATAATTGGCAGTTAAATAAGTCATGACGTTACGAGTGAGTTCTTCGACAGGAGAATATTCGGTTTCTGGCTGACATCTTTTACATGCGCGAAATCCATTTGCTTCTGCATCTTCCATCGTCAGGCAAAATTCCACATTCATTTTTTTAGGCTTCCGAGAACGACAAGAAGGGCGGCAGTAAATTTTAGTTGTTTTCACGCATGTGTAAAAAAGACCGTCGTACTTACGATCGCAAGCCATTACTTTGTCCCACATTTCATCAAAAGATAACCTCATATTCTCACCCTCGTCCTCACTTTTTTAAAGTTTTTCTAATTCTAACGCTTTGTATTTATTTTATCTCTTTTAACTAAAAAGATGCATCCTCAATCTTGCCTTTATAGTCTACAATTACTTTAGCAAAAGAAATTAAGCTAAAAAATCACTCTAACATCGATTTCACGATTGCAGAGTGATTTTCTTAGTTATCTTTGGAACTGACCCATAAATTCAGCCAACGAATCCAAGGTTTTAATATTGTCGTTACAAACCGCGGCGTCTTGGCAAATGTAATTGCCACGTTTAATAAACTGGTCGTTTCCTGAGTTTTTCGTCTTGGCAACAAACAGTCCCACTTCACTATGACGATTGCAGACTCTACAAATTCCTTGTTTTTGGCTACGTGTGATACTGCCTTGAAGACCTATCAATTGATCATTTAACTCCACAACTAAATAGCGCAAATTGGAGCTTTCCGTCCATCCTAAATAAGAAGTTTTATGGAAATTAATGATTTCTACGTTCGGTCCTTTCAGCTTTTTCGCTTTAGGGAATATTTTTTTCAAGTCTTGATCGGTAATTGTTTTAAAAGGAATAAGATAAGGCTGAAGTTGTTCTAAAAAAGTTTCTGCCTCGCTCAATTCCTTTATCTGTACCAATGGATGAAGAATCTTCTTTTGTTCTTCAGTGAGAACGGGAAATAGATTCTGAACTTTCTCATACGCAAGATGTCTCAGGACATTTAGTACTTCAACGTCGTTCGTGCTAGTTTGTGCCGTCCACAGAATCTTTGTTTGGTCTTTAATATAGTTATATTGGTCATTTCGAATAAACGCTTTCGAATGACTGGCATGCTGGTTTTCTGTCGTTTCTTTTGCATGAATCATTAGCATCCACTCCTTACGTTTTGATACTTGCCTTTTACGGAAGAAAGAGGTTTTCTATATAACAATTCCCTTTAATCTCAATAGTTCCTTATGATTTCATCATACTTTATCCGTTGTGTCTTTTCCATCCATCAGATTTCAATTGCCGCTATCTGTATAAAAAATGCCCAATAAAAAAAAGCCGCATATCGCAGCTCTTGTGGTCTTCTATATTATTGAGTCGTGTACCCACCATCCACCATTATTGTGGTGCCCGTAACAAATTCGTTTTCAACTAAAAAGACGATGGCATGCGCAATTTCTTCTGGCTGGCCCAGTCTACCGACAGGATGTTTGTCTACTAAGGCATCGTAAAAGTCGCCCAACGCTTCTTTGCTGACCATACCGGTTTCCACATATCCTGGTGCTACTGCATTCACGCGAATTTTGTGTTCAGCATACTGTAAAGCCAGTGACTTGGTCATCAAGTTTACAGCACCTTTTGAAGCATTATAGGCAAAAGCTCCGCCCTCTCCAACAGATCCCAAAATTGATGATGTGTTGATGATGACACCGCCGTCACCATGTTCTAGCATATTTATAATGGCATGCTTGGCACCAAAAAAGACACCGTCTTGATTTACAGCAATCACTTTATGATAATCTTCGTACGTCAATTCATGCGTGACGCCCAGCACGCCAATTCCCGCATTGTTAACAATAATATCAACTCTTCCAAAACGTTTAACAGTTGCTGCTACCATTTGTTCAACTGATTCTTCCTTCGAAACATCAACGTTAACAAAAGTTACATCAGCGCCGCTTTCCTTTAATTGTTGTTCTGCTTGCTGACCGCCTTCTTCGTTATAATCGCCAATCACCACTTTAGCGCCTTTTTCCAAAAATGCTTTCGCTGTTGCAAACCCGATTCCGGATGCCCCACCTGTCACAATCGCTACTTTACCTGCTAGTTCCACTCGTTCCGCCTCCTTGTATTGGAAAGATCTCCCCTTCTATTAAACGCCAGTAGTTAGAAGATTACAATTTTTTAAATTAGAAGATTTACCTTTAGCAATTTAACAATCATGAATTATATCCAGCGCATAGTTTCTTACGATAACGATTTAAGCAAAATTATAGAAAGTAATGATTTTAATTTAACGGAAACGAATATCCACACACTCGAAAACTCCTTATACCATAAGTATTTAGCCTTTACTTTAGCACACCAACGCGTTAATCCGATAAACTTTTCATTGATTTTTATCGGAAATATTCATTATAGTAGTAACTTAATTAACCCAACTAAGATAGGAGCTGCAGAGATGAAAGAATTTATTGGTAAACTATTAAATGGGGTCAGCATCGGCATTGTTGTGGCATTGATTCCGAACGCATTGCTAGGAGAGATTTTGAAATTATTAATCCCTTACTTCCCTTCTCTACAGCATTTGTTTGATATTACGGTCTTTACAATGAGCCTATTGCCCGTGATGATTGGCGTCATGGTCGGTGTTTCGTTTAAGTTATCTTCTATCCAAACCGCTAGTGTCGGGATTGCCGCAATGGTCGGGAGTGGTGTTGTTCAAAAAACAGCTGAAGGCGTTATGACGTTGAATGGCATCGGCATTGTTCTTAACATCACTATTACAGCAGCTTTAACTGTATTGTTTGTTCAGCTTCTCGGTAATAAATTAAAAGCATATGAAATTTTGTTAATGCCTACGTTAAGTATCTTAATTCCCGGAATGGTCGGCTACTTATTGCTGCCATTTATGAGACAGTCAACTGGTTTAATCGGTTCTATCGTCTCACATATCACGGCGTTGCAACCTATTTTGATGGGTTCGCTCATCGCCATGATTTTCTGCATTATTATTTTACTGCCAATATCAACGGTGGGTGTAGCCACAGTGATTATGCTATCAGGCATCGGCGCTGGTGCGGCGAATCTTGGAATTGTTGCGGCCGGGATCGGTCTTGCGATTTCCAGTTACAAAGCGAACACATTAGGAACTGCCCTTGCTCATGTACTCGGGTCTCCAAAAATCCAAATGAAAAATTTCTTGATGAAACCACAAATTGCGACACCTATGCTGATCACGGCTGGCGTTCTTGGTGCTTTAGCAGGTATGTTGAATATCCAAGGCACGCCTTATAGTGCCGGATTTGGCTTATCTGGTTTGGTCGGCCCGCTAAATTATATGAACCTTGCAGAAGGCGGATGGAACGGTCGCAATATTGCCGTTATGTTGAGTACCTTCCTTGTCATTCCAGTTCTTTTAAATATGGGCTTGCTCTACATTTTCACACGCAAATTGAAAATTATTAAAGCCATCGATTACAAACTAGATTTTGAATAAAACAAAAAAAGCCTAACCGAATTTTTTCCGGTTAGGCTTTTCGATTTTATAATGCTTATTCTTTTAACTCCACAGCGAGCCATCCCCGCACACCATTAATAAACCAAATAGCATCATATTCTTTTAGTTCTTCTTTTAAAATGATTTTTTCTTCTATTTGCTGTTGATTTAATAGGTGCTGCCTAAAAGTGCCTGCTAACAAACCACAGTCAACGGGCGGCGTGAAAAATCGTCCGTCTTTTTCGACTACCACATTGCCGATTGTGAATTCTGTGATTTGTTGCTTTTCATTCCATAATAGGACTGAAAACTGCTCTTTTGAAAGTTCAGCACTAGCCTGTTCATATACTTCGCGATGGGTAGTTTTATGAAACAAGAACGGATTTTTGCTGTCTACAGGAGAAGTAGCTAAGACACATTTTACCGGTTCCTCTATCGGAGCTGTTTTTTGCGCCTCCACTTCCAGTTGCCCTTTACGATCTAATAAGAGACGCACTTTGTAAGTTCCTTGCGGATATTGTTGTGCCAGTTTGGTCAATTCGGCTTTAACTTCTTCAGTATTTCCCGGGAAATGAAAATAATCCGAAGAATCTTCAAGACGTGCCACATGGTAATTCAACAATGGATAGTTACCGTCTGCTAGTTTTAGCGATTCGAGTAATTTAAACACAGGACGTTTCGCGGTAAGCACTTCTGCTTTTGTCTGCAACTCACGGTATTCTCCTTCAGCCGTTGAATCCCACGTGATGCCGCCACCTACTCCGTAATGTGCTACGCCTTTTTCTTGGTCAATCACAACGGTCCTGATGGGTACGTTAAAGACTGCTTCTTTATCAGGCGTGATAAACCCGATAGCGCCGCAATAAACTTCTCGTGGTGTTTGTTCTAATGCGGCTATGTATTTCATCGTACTAATTTTGGGTGCCCCGGTAATCGAGCCACATGGAAACAAAGCATGAAACCAGTCCCAAACTGTAGTATAATCCTTTAAATCAGCGGTGACCGTTGAAGTTAATTGATGAACTGTCGGATAAGTCTCGACTGTAAAGAGAGGATCTGCTTTAACGCTTCCTTTTTTAGCTAAGCGGCTCATGTCGTTTCGTAACAAATCGACAATCATTAAGTTTTCTGCTCTTTCTTTTTCAGAGGATAACAAGGTTTTTATGTGTGCTTGGTCTTCTTGTGTCGTACGTCCTCTTGGCGCTGTGCCTTTCATCGGCTTAGCAATTAACTTGCCCGCTTGAACTTTAAAAAACAGCTCTGGCGATGCTGACAATAGACGAAATCGCCCTAAGTTCAAGTAAGCTCCGTAATCTGCTTGTTGGTTTCTTGCTAATTGGTGATAAAAGGCTAAGTCGTCACCCATAAATTTTGCAGACAAGCGTTCTGTGTAATTCACTTGATACGTATGACCTTCTTCAATGGCTGTTTTGATTTGTTGGATGCCGTTTTTGTATTGTTCTACCGAGCTCGCCATTTCCCAATCTGACACATGATAGGTTTGGTGTTTTCGAGACACTAAAGGCATTTTTTGTGGCTCTTTGAAAATCCCAAACCAAAGGAGCGGCATTTCACCTGCCGATTGAACATGCATTTCCGGTCGGAAAGCCGGGGCTGCTTCGTACGAAACATAGCCTGCTGCGTAAAAACCATCATTTACTGCTTGTTCGACTTTTTCTAAAATATCAGCTACGTTTACTAGGTCATGTGTTTGAAAAATGTTAACCGGATCGCTAAAATACAGTGGTTCAATTTCTCCAGCACCATTCCTAAACTCATACATTAGGTGAGGGTTCGACACGTTCAGCACCTCCCTTGTTTGTTTCTTTCCACTCTTTAGCTTGTTCATAACTATTTTTAAGCATTTGAAAGCCTTCGACTGTTAATATGGATTCCGGGTGAAATTGAATGCCTTCAACTGGCAAATTGCGATGACGAACGGCCATAATCGCATCGTCTTCAGAACGAGCCGTCACCAATAAGCATTCGGGTAGCGTGTTTTCAGCCACTAACGAATGATATCGTGTAACAAGCGTTGGATTGGCGATTTCTTTAAAAAGGCCTTTTCCATCATGGGTCAGCGTAGAAACTTTGCCGTGCATTGGCTGGTTGCCTTTTGTCACTGTGCCCCCAAAATGTTCCACAATGGTCTGATGTCCGAGACAAACGCCTAGTATCGGAATACATCCACTTAAGTTTGTTAATACGCGCTTGCTTGCCCCACTTGCTGCAGGGCGACCCGGTCCCGGTGACAGGACGATTAGATCCGGATTTAACGCTTCTAATTGTTTTTCTATCAATTCATCGTTTTGAAATATACGGACGGCTGGATCTAGTTGCTCAAAATAATGAACCAGATTATAAGTAAATGAATCTTGGTTATCGATAATGACAATCATGGTGCACACCTCTTACCTTCGCTTTTATAAAATCAATCAGGTGTTTTTATTATACGCTGTAGACCGCCTCAGATGGAAATTTATCCATTAAAAAAGCCGTTTGTGCATCGCCACAACCGGCTTTACTGCTACTTGTTATTTATGATATTTCTTACACTCATTAAACCCTACATTTCATCATAAACGCTTTTGTCGCTACAGAAGGTCTTGCTTTGCGGTTCTCCATCAACTTTTCAACACTTGTTACCATTTTGTGGCCAATTCCTTCTCCTCTAAACGATGGAATGACGGTAACGTGCTGCACGGTAAAAAATTCATCGTCTTCTATATGAACGCCAATGATGCCCACATAATAATCGTTTGCTTTCCAAAAGAAAAGCTGCCAATCTGGGCGTTCATTGTATAATTCCATCGTTTTTCTCAATTGCTTCACGTTCCGCTCTTCGGGCATGAATGCCAGCAAGCCCATCG
The DNA here is from genome assembly GCF_001687585.2 of Planococcus halocryophilus. GTDB lineage: Bacteria > Bacillota > Bacilli > Bacillales_A > Planococcaceae > Planococcus > Planococcus halocryophilus. The sequence continues at coordinate 3,232,484 of NZ_CP016537.2, forward strand.
CCACTTTTTCATGCGATCGTTTGTATCTAGTTAGCATTAAACTCTCCCCCTTTCAGTCATTACTTTACTAATGTATTTTGCTCTATCACATTAAATGCAGCAGATAGTCTGGTAGCGAAATCTTCAGGTGTTTCTTCTGAAGATAAATAAATGCACACAATATCCGGGTTTATATCCACACGTTGTTGGTAGTTTATAGGCCACGAAATTGGATGCTTTTGAAGTGCGTTTGTAAAAAGAGCTAATTCTTCTGGGAGTAATAATATTTCTGCCTGATTGAGCGCAGTGCCATCTTCTTTAAGATTTTTAAACAAAATATCATGATCAAGCACACAATTGAAATTTTTGTTTTGAGAAGAAATAGTGATGGCTCTTGTTCTTTTGACTAAACATTCGCCACCTTGTACTTCCACTTCTGCATTCAGCAACACGCCAACTTGTTCGGCCAATCGCTCGAATCTTTCCACCTAGTTCACCCTCCTGTTTTCCATATAATTTTATATGGTGTATTAAAAGAACCTTGGACACAAAAACACCGAAAAGAATCCTTAGACTCTTTTCGGCGTTTCTTACAGCCAAAATCATAAACGGATTGTATTTTTTTGCGCTTTTAATTCCTGATCGAAAAGATGATGTAAACGAAAACGCCGATTTCTCATTTAACTATCTTTTCAAAATTACTATAAATGTATAGCTTTTACAGACGATAAAGATTTCCACCGGTTTCTGCAGCTGGAAATAGTAAGAATCTGCTTTCTCGTTCTTTTCTATCTTATACCCCGTTTTTAAAAATCAAACACTTTTCTTCCAAAATAAAAAACCGCCTTTCGGCGATTTTTCATCTTCTATTGAATGAGTTCTGCTAATTTCTCACAACGCACAACATCTTTTGGTTGAGGCATCAATTCTACTTTTAAACTCGCTATTAGCTTTGTTTTAACATATAACATGTCCTTAAAACGATCGACGGCTCCGCAAAATTCTGCAAAAAAACTATCTCCCGTTCCGAAAACTGCTGTTTTCAGCTCTTTGTTGTCGAGCTTTTCAATCGCTTGATACAACTCGTGCATTTCTGCTGGAATTTCTCCGCTCCCCCATGTATATGTGCCAATTAATACATGATTAAAGCATGACAGATTACCGAGTGGAAACTCTTCTATTCGGTAAAGTTCAACTTGTATTCCCCGGTTTAGCATGGCCGTTTGCAACATTTCTGCCAATTGTTTCGTGTTGCCAGTAACTGAGGCATACACGATTGCTGTTCTTGACTTATAGCTCGTCAAAGCCATTTGTTTGTGACACTTTCGTATACGCTCTTGATTTTTGTTCAAAGAAATCAGATTTGGTGTCGTTCATCATATCGTCGCCAAACACTTGTATCCATGGCATTGGGTTGCTGCGCTCTTCGTATAAATTGTCTAGACCAAGTTGACGCAATCGTTTATTGGCTAAGTACTCTACATACTCTGCAAACTCGACCAAATCCAATCCTTCTATATCAGCTAAGATGTAATGCGCCCATTCTTTTTCTAGCTGTACCGCTTTATCAATCGTTGTATAAATGTATTGAATGTTTTCGTCCGTATTCAATTCCGGATTTTCCGTCAACATAATGCGGATAAACTGCGCGATAAAATACGCATGCTGCATTTCGTCGCGTTGAATGTAGCTGATCATCGTGCTGGTTTTCAACATTTTTTGCTGACGTGCCAAATGGTAGAAAAACGCAAAGCCTGCATAAAAATAAATGCCTTCTAAGTTAATGGAATTGACGCTCAGCTTGAACAAGTTTTGCGGCGTTGGATTTTGGCGAAATTCTTCATATGCATCCAAAATTAACTCATTTCGTTTTTGAACAACCGGATCGCTTTTTGCTTGATCAAAACATGCGTTTTGTTCGCTCACGGAAACGAGTGAACTTAAAATATACGAATACGACTCGGTATGAACGGCTTCTTGTTGAGAAATTACCGCAAATATTGCTTTAAAGCTCGAATCGGTTACGTAATCCATTGCTTGACTCATCGTCGGCGTTTGCAAGCTATCGAGTGAAGCGAGTTGTGTATTGATACGTAAAAAGACGTCTTTTTCCACACTGCTCAAGCTATCCCATTGCTTAATATCGTCTTGCATATTGATTTCTTGCGCTTTCCAGAAGTTAGCTAATAGCGCTTGATACAAATCGTACATTTGCGGATACGCAATATCGTTCCAATTCAATAAGCCCGAAGACTGGCCGTTTAACACGCCAGTCGATTTATTCGGATGTTCTGGATTTAATAATTTAATCTTTTTTAACGGTTCATGTATCGTCATGATCATTCTCCTTTAGCTTTGGCACGCTTCGCATTCTTCAATTTCCGCTTGCGACGTACTACGAACATAATAAGTCGTTTTCAAGTTTTGCTTCCACGCTTCTAAATGCAACTCTAATAACTCTTTTGCTTTAATCGTGTGCGGGACATAAAAGTTAAAACTGATGGATTGATCAATATGGCGTTGACGTGCTGCATTTTGACGAATACTCCATTTTTGGTCTAGCACGTGCCGCGAACGACGGTAGAAATCATACGTATTGTGATTCAAGTCAGGTGCAGTCACTTTAAATTTGAAGTTCTTTTTCTCTTCAGCGTATTCAACGGCGTATAGCGGATCGATGCCATCTGTTGAACCACCGATTTTCGCAGTTGATGAGTTCGGCGCAACGGCCATCATCCAGCCGTTTCGAACACCGGTTGTGGCCACTTGTTGTTGCAAGTCGTTCCAACGCTCACTCGTGTAGTTGCGACGTTCAAAATACTCGCCTGTGTGCCATTCAGAACCTGAAAACTGACTGAACGCGCCTTTTTCTTCCGCTAATTGCATGGAAGCACGTATTATTTGATAAGCAATTTCTTCGTAAAGCTTATCGGCAAACTCAACCGCTTTTTCGCTTTCCCAATGGATGCCTTCAAGCGCTAGTAGGTGATGCCATCCGAACGTTCCTAAACCAATTGCGCGATATTTTTTATTTGTTACTTCAGCTTGCCCTACCGAAATCGTGTTTAGGTCAATAACATTATCTAGCATGCGCGTTTGAATTGGCACTAAACGCTCCAATACATCCGCTTTGACTGCTCTTGGCAAGTTGATCGATGACAAGTTACAAACCACAAAGTCACCCGGCTTGCGAATCATAACAAGATTACCGTCTTCATCGGTATATTCGTTAACTATTGTTGTAACTGACATATTTTGCATAATTTCCGTACACAAATTACTGCAGTAAATCGATGTTAGCCCTCGACCTCTCGTATGCTTGTTCGGGTTCTGACGATTGACTTCGTCGCGATAAAACATATACGGCGTGCCGGTTTCTAATTGCGACACCATGATGCGTGCCATGATTTCCATTGCGCGATACGTTTTGCGTGGCAATAATGGATGATCGACGGCTTCTTGGTATTTATCGCTAAAGTATTTAGTGTCTCTTTCATCGTAAAAGTCTTCTAGCCCTAACGCGTTGCCATTTGCGTCTTTCCAACCCATAACTTGCTTAACTTGATGCGGGCAGAACGTGTGCCACTCACCAATGCTGCGACCGTTTTCGTCTTTTTCTTGCAGACGCTTCATAAACAAATCTGGAATCGATACGCCTGTGAAAATATCATGCGCTTTGCGGCGCTCATCGCCATTGTTTGTTTTCAAGTCCAAAAATCCATTCATGATGTCTTTATGGAAAACGTCTAAGTAAATCGCGACAGCGCCTTGACGCTGACCTAGCTGATCGACACTAACCGCCGTATCGTTAAGCAAGCGAATCCATGGTACAACTCCAGAAGAATTGCCTTTGAATTTTTTTATGTCTGAGCCTAACGCACGTACTTTGCCGTAATAAATGCCAATGCCACCGCCATCTTTACTAAGGCGGGCGATGTCCCAGTTGTTTAAGTAAATACCGTCTAAAGAATCGTCTACCGTATCGATAAAGCACGATGACAATTGGCCAAAACTTTTACCAGCATTTGATAAAGTTGGTGTGGCCACGGTCATATATAAATGACTCATTGCCCAATACGCTTCTTTTACTAGCTCGAGACGACGTTCTTTTGGTTCGTTTTGCATCAATGTCATCGCTATGACCAAAAAACGCTCTTGCGGCAGTTCAAACAAACGTCCTTCGTAATTTTTTGCTAAATAACGATCTGCTAACAAAAACAAGCCGATGTAATTAAACAATAAATCCCGCTCTGGTTCGACTTCTAGTCCAAGTTCTGTGATTTCTTCTTGTGAATAAGAAAACAATAATTCTTTCGAATAAATTCCAACGTGCGTCAACTCTTGAATGAGTTTGTAGAAATCGCCGTATTTTTCAGAAGCTGAATACCCCCGGTGTTCGGCAGCTTTCTTGTATAAATCACTTGCATACAATTCTGCCGCTACATAGGTCCAATCAGGTTGATCCATGGTGATGTGGTTTAACGCGTACAATAAAGATTGTTCACCTTTTGCTTGTTCAGCAAGTTCGCCTGCACGCTCAAGTAGCTCACTTGTATCTAAGCCATATACAGCCGTTGCCCGTTCAAGCGCTTTTTCTACCGATGACATTTCCGCCGTCTCAATTTTCATATTCATATCAGCACAACTCCTTTGAGTATTGGTTTAATTGCATGCGTCGCTGTTTACGTTCTTGCGCGCTTCGGAATAACTTTTTCTCCGCATCCGTTTCTGGGATTACGCCTTTTACAGGGATTGGTTTACCATTACTGTCCACCGCAACCATTGTTAAAATTGCTGTTGTTGTTAAATTGGTCATGCCCGTTTCAATTTGTTGGCATTCTGCTTTCACGTAAACTTCCATCGATGTTCTTCCGGTCGAAATGACGACTCCTTCTAAAATAAAGATGTCTCCTACTTTGGCAGAAGATAAAAAGTTCACGGTATCGATTGAAGCGGTGACGACCGCTTCTCCGCTATGTCTCATGGCGGTAATCGCCGCGATTTCATCTATGTATGCGAGTACCGTGCCCCCAAATATCGTTCCTAAATGATTGGTATCCGGTGGTAACACCAATTTTGTTTGAATTGTTCTGGCTACACCTGCTGCTAATGCTTCTGTCATTACTTCCATTCCTCCATCTCTACAAAACAAAAAACCCATCCTCTCAAGGAGGATGGGTTTGAAAACGCAGAATAGTACATCAAGACAGCCTAAACTAGCTGCTTGCGCATAATATCTTCGTTATCCCTCTCAACTCCCGGAGAAGATCATAAACTTGTAACGAAGACAGGTCTCCTGGCTCGTGCGTCATCCTCTGCTATCTCCTTCCCGTCCATTGGACAGTGGATTGTGACAGCTCGTCAGCACTTACAGTTGCGGGTACAGCTCCGGAATTTTACCGGATTCCCTATTAAGCCTTTTCAGGCATCTTCGTTATCGATTACTACTACATATAGTTATTTTTTATTATAAAACACTAAATATTGTACTTATAAACTATAAACCACTTTCACCAGTTTAACAAGTTGTTTCAAAATTTCAAAGTTTTCGCTGAAAAACCACATTATTTCTACCGAGTCTTTCAAGATCTTAAAATAAAAAAAGGATGCCCTTTTTGGACAATCCTCGCCATTTTATCTATGCATCGATCCATACAGAAGCATTTTCTTTATCTGTTTTCGGTTCGTCCGCTTTTTTATTGTTTTTACTCGTATACGGTTTGAAACTCTTTGCTTTGTTGGCACTAGACTTCCAGCGAGTCCAGCCTTTTTTGCCTGTTCCTTGACCCGTACCGCTCTTTGCTTTCGCTTTTGCTTTGCTCATTTTAATCACTCCATTACTGCTACGATGATGTACAGCTTATCACATCGCGACCGCCAGTGAAACAAAAACCTTCTCGTTACGCACGAGCTAGTACTTTTTCAACGTCTTTTGTGAACGATTTCGGTGTATCTTTTGGAGAAAAACGGGAAACAATATCGCCATTTTGATCAACTAAAAATTTCGTGAAATTCCATTTGATGTCGCTTGTTAAAAAACCTTTTGTATTATTCGTTAAATAGTTGAAAAGTGGATGCGCATCGCTACCATTCACTTTCACTAAATCATGCATCGGAAACGTAACCCCATATGTCATGCGGCAAGCTTCTTGTGCTTGTGCACCTGTAGCTTCTTCTTGCTTAAACTGATTCGACGGAAATCCTAATACGACCAACCCTTGTTCTTTGTATTCTTCGTATAATTTTTCAAGGCCGTCAAACTGATCACGCAGGCCGCATTTCGTTGCAGTGTTTACGATTAACATGGCTTTGCCTTTGTATTCACTTAACGAGTATTCTTCTCCGTTCGGTTTTGATACTTCAATATCGTAAATTGTCATTTCACTCACTCCTCATTTAATGATTCATGTGATCTTTTACAAATTCATCGTTTTGAACGCTGCATTCAACTCTTTTAAGTTCTCCATCAACGTAATTGCATTAACGCCCATAAAATTGCAACTCTCCACTTTTTCAAAAACGGCTTGTTCAATAGATGATTGATCATTTTTCGCCTTTTCGGTCAATGAAATCACAAATGCCCGTTTATCTTTTTCCGATTGTTTCTTCGATAAGTGACCATTATCAATCATCCGTTTAATGATTGGATTTAATGTACCTGTACCTAGCCCCAATCGTTCCCCAATATCTTTCGACAGTAATTCGTGCTCATCCCACAGGACAAGAAGCACTAAGTATTGTGAAAAAGTTAAGTTGAACGGTTCTAATGCTCTGGCATACATTTTTGAAAAATTGCTAGAAGCTTTATACACTTCAAAACAGAGTTGTTGCTCGAGTTTTGTCGGGTTTTCCATCTATATCTCACCTATACTGGTTATTATAAAACGGTTATTTCTACATCTACAGATCCTGCAATAGCTTTTGAATACGGGCATGTTTTATGCGCTTTTTCTACATATTCTTGTTTTAATGTTTCATCAATGCCCGTTATGTCGACCACTAGTTTAACGGCGAGTTTTACGCCACCAGCTGCTTTGTCTCCGATTAACGCAACCGTTGCTGTTACTTCACTTTTCTCTATTTTCACTTTACCAGCTTCTAGCACCAATTCCAACGCACTGTTAAAGCATGCACTATAGCCAGCTGCGAAAAGTTGTTCTGGATTTGTTGCAGTTGTAGCAGATCCTCCAAGCGCCTGGGGTTTTGCTACGTCCATATAAAAAATATTGTCCGGTGAATACACCGCCCCGTCTCTACCACCTGTATTCGTCATTGTTGTTTCAAATAGTGTTTTCATTGTATGTAGTCCTCCATTCATTTATATCGTACACGACATACATTAAACTATATCGCACACGATGTAAAAAGAACTGCTCATACGTTTAACTAAAAGAGCTTTTATTCCCATTACTGAGAATATAAGCTCTTTGTTTGATCTTATTAATAAATAAACGGAATTAGTCTCGCACGTTGCTTCATCCAAAGTTCATAATCCGGACCGAATTTTTCAACCAGTAAACGCTCTTCGTAATTGATGCGCTGAAGTAAAGCCCATACCATCGCAATGCCTCCTGCGATTGTCGCAACTAGGCTGCTAAAGAACAGAGCCATACCGAGCGTGATTAAAAATAGACCTGTATAAAGCGGATGGCGCAGCTTTCGGTAAGGGCCGGTACTAACAATTTCGTCTCCTTCTCGAACTGTAACGTAACGTGTGAATTGTGATTTCAAGTGCAAAATTCCCCAAAAACGCAACAACACTCCTGTAGCGAGGAAGATGATGCCCACTACTTGTCCTAAAAATGCCATCGTTTGGAACGGCTTGAGTTCTTGTAAAAAGTACGCCAAGAAAATGGTTCCGATTAACACGCCGAAAATCGCAACAAAAGTACGTTTTTCCAACGAGTCTCCTTGGCCAACTCCGCGATTACGAAAAATCAAAAATTCACTGAGCCAAAACACACTTATTGCTGTAAATACCCATTCCATGATCGTCATCGCATAAGCCTCAACTTCCTATTTCTTTCTTTTTATACTATAGAAAGCTAGAACCTATTGCTACTATTCTAAAACACAAAAGGCAGTCAAAAACTCTTGTAATAAGAATTTCTGACTGCCTCTATTTCAATCTTCCATCGAAGATATTTCAACTAACATCGCGGTAAACGCGATAAACACAACCATCAATGACAAAACCATTGTGAACATTGTCCTTCAACTCCTACCACGTTTTGAATCCTTCTGAGCCTGGCGGTGCGTTTTGAATCATATGCGTTATTGGAATCGCATAAGCAAGAGCAATAAGGGCTGCAGCGAGACCAATCCAAATCCACCAATTTTCTAACCATTTTGGTGTATTGCTCATATCGCTTTCAGCAAGTGGGAAATCCACCATATCTTTCGTTTCCACAGCTTTTGGCGACAAAAACATGGTCATGACGACGATATAGATAAGAATCATTGCTGAAACAAATAAAATGCTACCCCCAACTGCCATCGTGACATGATTGGTTAAGATGCCATCAAACCATTCCAACGCAGCTGGATGGTCATTATAGCTAGAGTACGCAGTTCTTCTCGGTGCGCCAAGAAGCCCTAACAAATGTTGCGCTGTTGACATCAAGACCATACCAATTGACCACGTGATAATTTGGACAAGTCCTAAAACTTTCATCGACTTAGTGAATTTCCGACCTGTTAAATATGGAATAAGCCAAAATGTTATCCCCATAAACGTCATGGCTACAGGAGTTCCCACGGTAATATGGAAATGCCCAACAATCCACAACGTATTGTGAACCACTTCATTCAGCTGGAAACTCGCATTAATAATTCCACCAGCTCCACCAGGGATAAAGAATGCCATTGCGATGAAAATAGACGTAAAGCGAATATCTTTCCAAGGTAATTTTGTAAACCAACCAAAAAGACCTTTGCCTCCATTTTTGCGCCCCGCAATTTCAAACGTTGCAAACATGGAGAACGCCGTCATTAATGAAGGAACGATGACCATAAACGTCAATACCACTTGAAGGAACTTCCAAAAATTCGAGATACCTGGTTCTGTTAGTTGATGGTGAAATCCAACTGGAATCGAGAACAAGATAAAGAGCACAAAAGACAGACGTGCAAGTGAATCACTGAATACTTTTACACCTAAGAGCTTGGGCACGATTAAATACCAAGCCATATAGGCCGGCAATAGCCAAAAATAAACTAATGGATGGCCAAAATACCAGAACAATGAGCGGCTTAGTTCGACATCAATGGTATCCGTCCAACCGAACGCCCACGGAATGTATTGAAACAAGACCGTCGCTACAACACCAAGACATGCAATAATCCACATGATAATGGTTGTAATCGTCATAAAAGCAAATAATGGACTTAATTGACCTTTATGTTTTTTACGCCAGACGTGATAATGGCCCACTAACGCGAAACTACTAATCCATGTTCCAATAATCACTAACGCAAGTCCTACGTAGAAAAAGCCACTTGCTTGTAACGGTGCATAAAACGTGTACATAACGGAAGCTTGTCCAGAAATGATCATGACCGTTGCCATAACTGTGCCGAGTAAGGTTACCCAAAAGCCAATCCATGAAAACAAACGAACTTTTGGTCCAAAACTACCTAGACTTTTACTCATGCCTGTAATAAAAAAGCCGAAAATAAAAAATGTCGTAAAGATAAGTGCCAGTAAAACTCCGTGAGCCGTTAAGATTTGATAATAATCTAACCAAGCGGGTAATTGAAGTGCATCATTACGGATAAAAACTTGAAGCAATCCACATAAAGTTCCGATTAAAAATGCAACATATGCGACGCCAATATTCCATAAAGCGAGTTTACGATCTTGTAACGCTATCATTCTTCATACACCTCTATTTCTGTATACATCATATGATGGCCTGTCCCACAATATTCATTACAAAGAATTAAATAAGTCCCGGGTTTTTCAAAGGTATAAGATTTTGTAGTAATCCGTCCTGGAACGACCATCATGTTTACTTTCGTGTTATCAATGGTAAAACTGTGAACTACATCGGTACTAGTAACTTTAAAGATAACTTCTTTGCCTACCGGAACTCTTAGTTCAGGTGCATTGTAGCCAAAAGCCATCGCTACTATCGTCGCTTGATACGTATCGTCATCTAGTTGCGTAACGCCTGGATTATCAAAAGGTGCAGTTTCATTTACTTTTTTCGGGTCAATAGTTTCCATTCCGCCTGCAGGGGTGTGATTCTGGGAAAACGCACTCACTCCTACTACGCTTAAAAATACGATTAGCGACGCTATCCCTAATGTCAGCCAAATTTTTTCATATTTATGAAGATGCATATTAATCGACTCCTTTCGTTTTACGTTAACGGGCTACATACAATAAATAAACAGCGACCCACATTATCACAATGATGAGTCCTACTATAAGAACACTGACAAACGTACCTTTCAAATTAATCTCTGGTTCTGACTTTTTCTGACTCATTCGTTCTCACTCCTTATTCCTATCGGCTTTACTTTTAGCCTATGCTATCTATAGGTTTCACACTGTGACATTTGTCACAATCACTTTTTGTTTTTATTAAATAGACAAATTTAAGACAAAAAAAAACCTGCCTCGTGGCAAGCTTTTCTACTAATCAATTTTACACAAATAAATTGGACAGTTTTCGCAATTTGTTTCCGTCTTTAAATAATTTAAGTCGTGAAGATAAATCTTCCCTTCATGCATACTTACTGTTCCGTTCTTTTTCAGATCCCTCAACATCCGGTTGACTACTTCTCTAGTCATTCCACAAAAATTCGCTAATTCTTGATTGGTCAACACAACATCAATTAAGATTCCACCTTCTGTTTTCACTCCATAACTATTAGAAAGTCGAATCAATGTAGAATACAGTGCACCTTTTTTTCCGTGAAGCAGAAGGTCTCGAAATTTCGTTTGAGTTTTTTGTTGATCTATTCCCATCCACTTCATGAAAGCGATAGAAAGTCGACCATTTAACGTCAACGCCTCTTCCAAATCTTTTAATGAAATTTGAAGATAAACGGTATCTTCAATAGCACGGGCAGCCAACATATATTTAGGTGCCTCTGAAAAAATTGTCACTTCTCCAACAAGCTGTCCTGGTCCGCTAATCTTCAATGTCAATTCTCGGCCATTCGGCGTTACTTTTTCAATCCTGATTTTACCGGATTGAACAATATAAACATTTTCAGCAATGTCTCCTTCTCGAAACAAAAAACTTTCTTTCTTTAGTTCTTTTATTTGGTGGCGAATAGACTCTAATTCTTCTATTCCTGTTAATGCGTCTGTATTTCCTATATTGGTTTTCAAGTCGCATTTACCTCCCTACTATCTATCGAACTGTTCTTATTGGTCTATTTTACCACAAAAAATATCTAGATTATTGCGAAAGTTCACGAAATAGACACTGTTAACTAAATATAGTAGTGAACTTGAAGAAGGAACTCTATTGTACGACGGCGAATTCTTACTAGTAGAGTTATAGAGAAACCAGGAGGAATGCAAAATGACGTTAAAATATTCTAATATTCTCGTAGCGGTCGACGGCTCAAAGGAATCAGAACTCGCTTTTAAGAAAGGTTTAGCTGCCGCCACTCGAAACAACGCAACATTACACCTTGTACATATTATCGATAATCGTTCATTTGGTGCTATTGAAGCTTATGACCGCACAATTGCAGATCGCACCAAAAAAACGTCTCAAGAATTATTAGATAAGTATAAAGAGGAAGCACTCGCGGCTGGTGTTGAAAATGTAAATGTCATTATTGAATACGGCGTACCCAAAATCGTCATTCCGAAAGAACTTGCACCTAAACTAAATATCGATGTCATCATTTGCGGCGCTACAGGATTAAATGCTGCTGAACGATTTGTAATGGGAAGTGTCTCAGAACGAATTGTTCGTACAGCAAAATGTGATGTACTTGTTGTTCGTAGAGAACAAGCAGATGTATTAGAAGACGAATAACCGAAAGCCTTTCCCAGTAAATTTGGGAAGGCTTTTTTTATTTCTCTAAATCATTTCTGTTACATACATTTCTCACAAAACATCTCAAATGGTTAATAAAACCATATAATTTTACAGAAAATTCAATTATTCATCATTTTTTTTAAAAAAAAACCGCATACAAATGTTGTTTTCTGATAGTTTGTCATCTACGCATTGAAATTGATAAGAAACTGTAATAATAAATAGGTTTATGTGATGTTACAATGATTCTGCTGGATTTTTCCTAACGGTCACCAACCTCGTGGGAGAAGCCTTTTTAATGTAAAGAATTTTACGATAAATTTTACGATAACTTATAGATAGTCACGGACACGAAAGGGGAGCAATAGTTTTGAATAAATCATCAAAATTTTTAACAGTCGCTTTATCATCTATACTAGCTTTTACCATGGTTTTGCCTACCGCAAATGCTGATAAACTAAGCGATTTAGAAAAACAACAGCAAGAGGCTCAACAAAAGCAAAGCGAATTGAACGCTGGCATCCAACAAAAATCAAGCGAAATTTCGCAGAACCAAACCACTCTCGAGAAAATCATCGCAAAAATTAGCGAGTTAGATAACCAAATCGTTGAGACTCAAGACAAAATTGACGTTGCTCAAGCTGAAATCGATCAAACAAAAGTTGAAATCGATAAATTGAGAAAATCTATTGAAGAATTAGAAAGAAAAATCGCAGAACGAGAAGAATTATTAAAAGAACGGGCACGTGCAATTCAATTAAGTGGTGGATCAGTAGACTACATAGATGTACTACTAGGTGCAAATAGTTTTGTTGACTTTATTGACCGCTTTTCAGCAGTCAACATCTTAATCGAAGCAGACCGTAAAATTATGCGTGAACAAGCAGCTGACAAAAAACTTCTTGCTGAACAAAAAGCTGAAGTTGAAACTAAGCTTGCTGAACAAGAAGCTACTAAAGCTGAACTAGTTGACTTGAAAAACTCACTAGCTGCTAAGAAAAATGAACAAGCTCAACTTGAAGAAGATTTAAAAGCTGAACAAGCTCGTTTAGCGAAAGAAAAGTCAACTCTTGAAATGGAACACAATGAAACAGCAGATATTAGTGCATCTCTTGAGAAACAAATTGCATCAGAACAAGCACGTCTTGCAGAAATTGCTCGTAAAGCTGAAGCAGCACGTTTAGCGAAAGAAGCAGCAGCTCGTAAAGCAGCGGCAGCGGCAGCAGCGAAAGAAGCTGCTGCTTCTAAAGCAACTGCTTCTACTTCTAAAGCACCTGTACAAGCAGTTGCATCATCACCTGCTCCAGCTACTGGTGGTTCAACATTCACCCTTCCTGCATCTGGACGCTTTACTTCAGGATTCGGTGGACGTGACATCGGTGTTGGCGCTGAATCACACCTTGGTATGGATATTGCAAATGTACCTGGTACTCGTATTTCTGCTGCAGCTAGCGGTATGGTTTCATACGCTGGTAACATGGGCGGATACGGAAATGTTGTTATTCTTACACACTCTATTAATGGACGTACACACGCTACAGTTTACGCTCATATGAGTTCAATTAATGTATCAGTAGGTCAATCTGTATCACAAGGCCAACAAGTTGGCGGTATGGGTAACACAGGCCGTTCAACAGGCACACACCTTCACTTTGAAATTCACGTAGGACCTTGGAATGGCTCACGTTCAAACGCAGTCAACCCTTCTCCTTACGTACGATAATAGACAAAAAACCGACTTCTCATTTGAGAAGTCGGTTTTTTTTTGAGTTCATAAACTTTTAACTAGTAGTTTGAATTCTAAAATGCAAAGTGCCCCTTTAATGTTTACTCTCCATCCATTCCAAAGGTTAATAGTTTATTATTTGGGTCTTGCGATTGAAAAAATCTCGCCTATATGCGCATAATTTGTGCCTGCTAAGCGACTAACTGCACCTAGTCCTCTAGGGTCAATGCGGCCACTTTCGTATATATCTTCATCTACATGAAACTGGATTACCTCTCCGATAAACAAATCACTACCAGGTCCATCTCCACCTAACGGAATGGCTTGTACTAAACGACATTCCATACGCACTTTGGATTCTTTTACACCAGGCACTCCAATTTCTGTGCTTGAAACGAGCGTTAAATTGACTTTTTCTACCTCACTTTCTGATGGTGGCAAGGATGCTGATGTTTCATTGATTTTCACAACATTTTGATCATCCACGATATGCACAACGAATTCACCTGTGTCATAAATGTTTCGGGCAGTGTCTTTCAATTTGTCAGCCGGCCGTTGGATAGCTACGGATACCATAGGCGGATTTGAAGACACGATGTTGAAATAACTAAATGGTGCTCCGTTAACAACTCCCGACTCAGATTGAGTGGTAATAAAAGCAATTGGTCGTGGAATAACCGAACCAATTAATAATTTGTAATTATCTCGCTCGCTATTTTGTTTCGGATTGATCGGAATCATTCTGAATAACCTCTTTTCTATTTGAGTGTTTAACATTTCTTCAAGTTATTCAAACATTCCTTCTTTGAAAGATTGATCAACTATATATGAACTCATTAAGGTAGCCAAATAAATTTGGCTACCTTAATTTTTTTACTTATAGCTGTTTTTATTAAGTAGCTAAAACATCTTCAAATTCCGGACGCTTTGAAAGTTCTTTTTTGGCAAATGGACAACTTGCCGTAATTTGTATGTCTTCTTGTCTCGCGTAGTCTACCACTTTCTCTACAAGCATTTCACCTACACCTTGCCCTCGTAAGTTCTCGCTCACATACGTGTGAGCGATGTTTATTAACTTAGAGTCAGTTGGTTCATAGTGAAGCTCTGCATCCGGGTCCCCCGAGTCATTCCCAATATAAAATTTGTTTTCTCCAGTTTTAATCTCCATCTTCTATTTCCTCCTCTAATCCATTTTCAGCGGTATAAAGTAATGAGTAGAGCCTTCCCACTCTAATTCCTTTTGTAAGATATCAAAAGTCGTGTGGAAAAACGCTTGAACTGTTTCACTTGGGTTGTCTGATTTCATCACGCTTTCTAGATCTAAAAAATATTCGCTCAAACTTGCTTCGTAATATGCTTCAGCGGGCTTAACACTAGGATAATTTAAATCTTTGTTGATAAATGGATAGGGCAATACAAAGAAAGAAGGTGTATCGGTTTTCTCGTCGCCTAGCCAACATCCATACTCGATCATATGCTCGTCAAATGCAGCTTTTTCAATCACTTTATCTTCCGGAAACTCTTCCATAATTCCGTTTACAATGAGGGCTGAAACGTCAAAGGTTCCCCAAAAAAGAGCCGGTTTTATTTTTCGGCATCGTAAAGGGGCCAAAAATTTCAGCTCCTCATTTAGTACGAACTGGAAAAGGGTTAATCCCCTCACCGCATCTTGCTGATTAAAAGTTAACGGGGTCTCGTCTTCATTTAATAGTTTTTTGTATGCCATTTCCTGTGGTTTTGGATTTATCGTTACCTCGACCCCTCGTGAATGCAAACTGTGAAATATTTCATCAAAATAATCTTTAATCGATTTTGACGTTTCAATCGGGATGTCTTCGGTTGTTCCGTTGACATTTATCGAGATCAAACTATTTCTGACATCTACATCAAGTTGCAAAAGATCATCCTCTGCAAATAACAAACCCGTAGTGAAGCCGTTTGGAGTTAGCGATAGTGTTATATGCTCCCATTGTGGCTCCTTGTGAGCTGTAGCTAGCTTTACCTTCCCTAAAATCTGAGAGATTAAATGCAGCGTAAACTTCGTATCTGCCCATTCGGAATGCTTGATAATACTCGCTTTCATATTGTCTCCTCCCTCCTATGTTTTGGTCCTTATTAAATTCACATACCCGCGAGAAGCTTTTTCTAACATAGAGTAGAGAACTTAACGACTAAACACCCCCAAAGTTAGTTTTTATTGCTAACTTTGGGGGTGCACTTTTTTTAGTACTTATTCTTTTCCACCATACAATTGCTTAAGTTCTTCTTCTTTCATCGTAAAACGATGCTCTTCTGCTGGAAATACACCTGATTTTACTTCATTCACATATTGAATCAAGCCGTTTTTCATGCTCTCGCCTGTTTCAGCATACGAACGAACAAATTTTGGCAAATGATGCGAACCGTATTTCAACGTGTCGTGGTAAACAAGTACTTGGCCATCTGTTTCACTTCCTGCGCCAATGCCAATAACAGGTATTGTGAGGGCTGCCGTTACTTTCTCAGCTAATTGGTAAGGAATGCATTCAAGAACCAGCATGCATGCGCCTGCCACTTCACAAGCGAGGGCATCGTCGATCAGCTTTTGTGCTGCATCTGCTGTTTTGCCCTGTACTTTGTAACCACCAAGAACACCCGCTGATTGAGGAAGCAAACCTAAATGCGCAACAATTGGAATCCCTGTGCGCGTTAATAATTCTATCGCATTTACCACATCATCTGCGCCTTCTACTTTCAATGCTTCAGCTCCGGTTTCTTGGAACATGCGAACCGCATTATCTAATATTCGTTCGGCACTTCCATGAAACGATGCAAACGGCATATCCACCACTAAAAATGTGTCTGGAGCTCCGCGGCGAGCAGCTTTGCCATGATGAATCATGTCATCTACGGTTACTTTTACAGTAGAATCATATCCAAGAACGACCATTCCTAAAGAATCGCCAACTAAAATGACATCCACTCCGGCTTCTTCAGCAAGCTTGGCTGATGGGTAATCATAAGCCGTTAGCATGGCGATTTTTTCGTTTTGTGTTTTCATTTTGATCAGTGACGCTGTATTCTTCATTTTTCTCTCTCCTTTTGGGAGGGAAACCAAAAATAAAGCCCATCTTTCCAGTTTTGGACAGACGGGCAGGAAGTTTATTGTAGGTTTTCTCCGTCCCTGTCGATTTAAGATCAAGGCAGAACTATGCAATTGTAGGGTAATTTTTACGGGTGCAGTTCAACAAGGATACTGCCCTTAATGTCACTATAGCAGAAGTGGGGGTGTTGGAACATGGTTTGAGTTTGCTATGCATGAATGTCGTCAAAAGAGAGCTTAAAAACAAGTTTGTGGGAGACTTTAATCCCCCAAATACTCAACCACCAATTCCTCTTCCCCACCTTTAAATACTCGGTAAGCTTTAGCTGCTGGTCTTGAGCTGACTATCTTTTTTATTTCTTGGTCCATATAATGGACTGCCGCTCCGTCGTCTGCGGCGATGCCCGATTGTAGCGTTCCTTGCTCCACAAATTGACGATAAGTCGGTCTTCTTTCGGCTTCGCCGTCGTAATGTGGGCAATGACTGCCCGGTAAAAAACCGAGCGCTTCGAGTGGTTCAAGTTTGTCGCCATAAGAATCGGTGATGCCTTGTTCGTACCAGCAAATCGAGCCTGCACTAAGACCCGCTAGAATAATCCCTTGTTCCCACGCGGTTTTCAACATTTGATCCAATCCCCATTCTTTCCAAAGCACCAATAAATTTTTGGTATTTCCGCCACCCACATAAATAATGTCTTGTTGCAATACAAACTCCTCTAAGTTTCGTGTATGTGGTTTGAATAAAGACAAATGACTTGGTTCACAGTCTTGCTGCTTAAAGAAATTATAAAATTTTTCAATATAACTATCTGCATCTCCACTTGCTGTTGGAATAAAACAGATTTTTGGGCGAGCTTTGTTTGCTTGTTTTAGTATGTATTGATCAAGTAGCGGGTTGTCCGGTTCCATGGAGAATCCACCACCGCCCATCGCGATAATTTGACGCATGTAAAACACCTCTTTTTTTCGAATTGGAATTTTTATCCTCTTCTGCTATAATAAAAAAATTCAGTTATTGGAGGAATTGCTTATGCTTATTCAAGAAATTGCGGTACAGCAAATTACGGCAAGTTTAATAAAAAGTTCGTATGTGCGGGCCGTTTTTCTGAAAGGCTCCATGGGTAGAAATGAACACGACGAACATTCGGATATCGATCTTTATTGCTTAGTGGACTCAGAACAAGAAGAATTGTTTTTGAAAGAGCGGCTTTCTCACCTTGAAGCCTATCGACCGGTGTTGTTTCAAGATGATATTTTTATTATTGCGCCTCAACTGATTGCGGTTTTTGATAATTTATTGCATATCGATTTGTTTACGGTAACGGTTGAATCGTTTCCTACAAAGGATTTTTTCAAAGTGGTTTACGACCCTGAAAATTTACTCGATCAATTTGTCGCATCGCAAAACCTTGAGTTGAGTAAAGAGGAATATACAGACCATGTTATTGATGTTGCCTGGTTTTTATTTCAATACCGCAAAGCGAGTGGTAGAGGAAACGACGTATGGGCCGTGAAGATGCTATCTCATGTGCTTGAGCATTTGGCACGGGTTTTGTTGCACCGATATGCACCTCATCGTGCTCAATTGGGATTAAAAGCAATCAGTCATTCACTTCCAGACATTGTTTTTTCAGAAATCGAGTCCAGTTCCAACTTGATGACTCCAGAAAATCATGCACAAGCTGCGTCTCGACTCCGCCAACTGGTTGCTAAAGAAGCACATTGGATCGAAAACCACGTCACAGAGCGCAAAACGATGATGCCGCTAATGACTGCGATGCTCAACGACTCACGTTAAATTTTCTGCCATTCCGGTCTCAGTAAAGAAAAAACGTAGGCGTCGTGGGACTGATTTCGCTGATGCAAATAGCCACGGAGACGGCCTTCTAAAGTAAAACCGAGCTTTTCCAATAGCCGGTTTGATGAGGTGTTTTCTGGGAAAGTGACCGCCCCCATGCGATATAGACCTAATTCAGAAAAAGCGTAGTTTAATACGGCTCTATTCGCTTCTTGGGTGTAGTATTGATGCCAATAATCAGGATGCAGTTCGTATCCAACTTCCGCTTTTTTTGCTCTTACATTTAAATTATTTAAGCCGATCGTTCCAATAAATTCGTCTTTTTCTTTCAAACGAATCGCCCAGCGCATACCTCGTTTCGCGTTCCAAACGGCGTCAAATGAACGAATCATTTCGACTGCTTCTTCTTGGTAAGTTAAACTATCCATTCCGTAATAAACCGTTACTTCGTCGCGAGACATGATGTCGAAAAATTGTGCTGCATCTTTTTCTTCGATTTTATTTAAAATCAATCTTTCCGTTTCCAATATAGGGAATTCCATTGCTTTTCTCCTCATCTACTACGTAAATATAAACGTTTCTTCCATCTAGGTGAATTTCTTTTTCTATTGTCATGCCAATATGTTCTGCTACTTTTTGCGAAGCCTTATTATTTTCTTGAATCAAGGAAACGAGTCGTTTTTTACCCAGTTGTTGAAATCCATAATTCCGTAAAGCTTCCGCTGCCTCTTTGGCATAGCCTTGGCCCCAAAATTCTTTTGCCACCCAGTAACCAATTTCCAATTCATTTACACCTTCAATGGTTTGGGTGACTAGACCTGCATGGCCAATTCTTTTGCCATCTGTTTTTCGGGTTAGTAATAGAAGTCCACTTCCTGGATTTTCCTTGTAGGAGCGATAAATCCAGTAAAGAAACTCAAGTGCTTTACTTCTATCTCTCGTCTCGCCTTTGCCGATATAACGAATCATTTCCGGATCAGCTAATAGCGACCATAAAAAATCAAAATCTTCGTCTGTATATACCCGAAATTGGAGTCTGGCAGACTGAAGATACATACAATCAGCCCTTCCTCTAGTGCTTTTCTACGTTTTAATCATCACGTGGATTGATAATAGCCAATATTTGATGATCTTGCCATTTCCCATTGATTTCAACGTTTTTTATAGCGACTCCTTCTTGATGAAAGCCAGCTTTTTCTAACACTCGGATTGAAGCAATATGATCTGGCATGACACCTGCTTCAAGTCGGTGCAGCGCTAACTTTTTAAAAGCGTACGCCACAACTAACTTTATCGCTTCTGTCATATACCCTTTGCCGTTATGTTTTTTATCTAAGGCATATCCAAGAATCGCACTTTGTAACGGTCCTCTGATTACTTGTACCAAACTAATTGTGCCTACCAGTACGTCAGTGCTATTTTCAAAAATCCCAAAGCTATACGATAGATCGTCTTCTTTTTGCTCTGTATAGATTTCAATTAATTCTCGTTGCATAGCAAGCGTATAAAAGTCCGAATAACGCGTCACTGAATACTCTTCAAAAAAATCACGGTTCTCTATTTCTAGCCTTAACTTTTGTTCGGCATCTTCAAGTCGAAAAAAACGAATATGCACTTGTTCACCCTTCATTGAAGACCCTCCTCTACATAAAAACGTTTCACGTGAAACAACTTTATTCTTCTATCGTTTTACGAAAGCCATAAAAAGGGCGGTATTTTTGCGTTTCGTAAAAACTACGCGACGTACTGCTAGCTAATAGCTCAATACGTGTTTTCGGGTATTGATGATGGACGTGACGCATCAGTTTTTTTCCTATTCCTAATTTCCGGTGTGATTGATCTACCAATAATTCGCATACATATAAAGTAATAAATCCATCTGTTAAGCCTCTTAAGCACCCGATTACTTGCCCATCACTTTCGGCAACTACCGCTACTGTAGAGTTGGCCCAAGCCTGTTTTGTCTCTTGTTTTTTTTCAACAAGATTGTTCCAGCCTTGTTGTTTGTTCAATTCGTTAATTGTTGGGAAATCCTCATCCTGGTAAGGACGGATCAATACTCCTTCTTGGTTAGTCACTCACATTCCCTCTACTTTCTTTTAGTAGTGTGATGATTTCATTATTTTGTTCGATTTGCTTTTCTGAATTTAAGCGAATTTGCCGAATCCACCTAAGTGCAAATGCTGCAATAAAAATAGGAATTAAGATAAAGAATGTTCCAATGATATCGCCCATATAATCGTCTCCTTAATCTCACTTAAAATCCTGGTGATAAAATATTAAGCAATGTACCGATTATCACAATAGTTATTACCATTCTGAGTAACGTGATTAAGTATTCATTTGGATTTTCTGCATATTTCTTCTCGAACCCTACCCGAACTAATAATGGTGAAATCGGGACGACTGCAGCTAGTAGGAACCAGTAAATATTTACAGGGGAGTCAGACACAATAATAATAAGCGCTAAAATTAACACTACAATACCTGAGCCTGTACTTACGATGTTGTCCCATTTCTTGTGTAAATCGTTGAAGTGCCTATCTTTTACAGATTTCTTTTTTTCGACTCCTAAAATTTTTCTTAGCAACATATCAACTAAAAAAATACTCGCTATGCTACCACCTATAAAAAGAATAAAACGGAATGCCATCTCAATTCCTGAAACTCCATCTACAACTAGTATAGGAATGCTTTCTCTCATCCTCATCACATCGAGATCCATTCACACCATCCCCTTTAATCAGGGATGACTTCGTAATTTCTTTTATCGTATCATGACAGTTTGGGGAATTATAGATATTTTCTGACAGTTTTATTTATTCCACAAACAAAGTCTGTGGAACGCGCGTATTTTCTTTCTATCGCGCGTATCGCCTTGCAGACCGCGCATATTTTCTTGGCACCGTGCATATTCCACTCGGCATCGCGCATAAGTTCCACGGACAACAAGAAAATACGCAAAACCAACCTCCTAGTTCAGCGCGTTTCGCATATTTTTAATATATATTGAGTACGAACGAGATAAAGTCTGGAAATAAACTAAAGCCAAAGATCATCAAAATCATAACATTCGTTAACGCTTCTAAAATGGTGAACAAATAGTCATTCGGATTTTCTGCATGCTTTTTCTCAAATCCTGCACGCAGCAAAACTTGTGCAATTCCAATGACAACAGTTAGTCCAAACACAAATAGACTAGCTGTAGGTCCGTACTTGATTACTGCCATCGACATACAAAAAATAAGTATTCCTGATCCTATACTTAATCTTTTTTCCCATTTTTTATGAAGGTCGTTTATTGGCTTAGCTTTCTTTTTCTCGACTCCTAAAAATCTTCTCAGAAATAAGTTCATTAAATAAATACTCGATCCACTTCCGAGTGCAAACAGGAAAATTTGGTACGCTATCCCATCAAAGAGCACTTGTCGAACCTCCTTTACCAGCCACCGCTCTTCCCGCTACTCTTGCCGAAAACAAACAGCCACCAAGAAATGTTCCTTCTAACGAACGATATCCGTGAACTCCGCCGCCACCAAAGCCAGCGACTTCTCCAGCTGCGTATAAGCCAGGTACAGGTTGACCTGCATCATCGAGTACCCGCGCGGATAAATCCGTTTGCAAGCCGCCTAAAGTTTTGCGACTTAAGATATTTAAGCGCACTGCAATAAGCGGACCTTTTTTGCGGTCGAGTAATTTATGCGGTGTCGCCACACGAATTAGTCGATCTCCTCGATAATTTCGAGCACCACGCATCGCTGTGATTTGTAGATCTTTTGAGAATTCATTATCAAGTTGTCCGTCACGCGCTCTAATTTGTTGTTTGATTCGCGAAACATCCAATAAATTTTCTCCTGTTAGTTTGTTCATCCCGGCAACTAACTCTTCGAGTGTCTCGGCTACGATAAAATCTTCACCTTTGTCCATAAAAGATTGCACTGGCGCGGTGGCCCCTGCACGAACTCGAGACAAAACTTGTGGAATGCTTTTGCCGGTTAAGTCAGGATTTTGTTCAGAGCCCGACAGCGCAAATTCTTTTTCAATAATTTTCTGCGTCAAAATAAACCACGAATAGTCATAGCCGGTTTTCTGGATAGTTTCAAGTGTTCCAAGCGTATCAAATCCCGGGAAATTGGGTGCAGGAAAACGTTCTCCTGTCGCATCAAACCACATTGAGGAAGGCCCTGGTAAAATTCGAATGCCATGCTTGTTCCAAATCGGATTCCAATTTTTGATGCCTTCCGTGTAATGCCACATTCGGTCGCGGTTGACGATTCGCCCACCTGCTTTTTCAGTAATCGCAAGCATTCGCCCATCGACATGCGCCGGAACGCCTGTCAGCATAGTTTCTGGTGCCGTACCTAGACGACTTGGCCAATTTTTTCGAATTAATTCGTGATTAGCACCTATTCCGCCGCTTGTGACAATGACCGCTTTTGCTTCGCATCGGAAGTTGCTGACAACGTTTCGTGAACTGGCTTCGCCGCGTTTTGCATCACTTTTCTCTAATAAAGAACCTGTCACGCCAATCACACGACCTTCTTTTGTAATTAATTCATCTACTTGGTGCCGTGGCTGGTATTCAATCCATCCATTTTTGATATGTTCGCGAACGCGTCGCTCAAAAGGAGCCACAATTCCTGGACCGGTTCCCCAAACAATATGAAAGCGCGGAACGGAATTGCCATGACCTTCCGCTAAATAGCCGCCACGTTCTGCCCATCCAATGACTGGGAAAAATTTGACGCCCATTGTTGCAAGCCAGTTTCGTTTTTCATGTGTTGCAAAGTCGACATAGGCTTGTGCCCATTTTTTGCCCCAATAATCTTCGTCTTGCTCTCGATCGAAACCAGCTGCCCCTAGCCAGTCTTGCCAAGCCAATTCTTTTGAATCCTTGATGCCCATCCGCCGTTGTTCAGGCGAATCGACTAAAAACAGTCCACCAAACGACCACCACGCCTGTCCGCCTAAAGAAGCTGCCGGTTCTTGGTCTAGCAACAACACTTTTTTGCCAGCGTCTGCGATTTCCGCAGCCGCCACTAACCCCGCAAGCCCCGCTCCTACCACTATCGCACCGAGTTCCATCTTTACATCCCCTTTGATGTTCAATGATTTCTTCGCTAATTTTATCGTATCATGAGCTATTGGAAAATTATAGATATTTTTAATCGTTTTCTGATAATTTCATCTATTACGCAAACAAATTTGCTGGAACGCGCGTTTTTTTGTTTTACCGTGCGTATGGTTTTGTCCACCGCGCGTATTTTCTCTCTATCGCGCGTATCTTTCTGCGCCCGTGCATATCTCCTCCCTATCGCGCATATTTCTCAAGAACCGCGCATAAGCGTCCCTCACGCAATCAACTCCACAAAAAAACATCCAAAACCAGCGAGACTGGTCCAGGATGCTGCTACTACTCTAAATGTTTTCGTTGAAAATCGGCAATGCTCTCGTACTCTGCTGTCAAAAGACGCGATAAGCGGATATAAATCGGCAAAAGCTCTCGGTAAATGCCCGCGGCTTCTTCTTGTGGCTCATGAGTATGCGTTTGGCCAATCATATCAGAAACGATGCTGAAATCATCAATTTCGCCAATTGCATACATGCCAAGAACAACAGCACCAAGACATGAACTTTCAAAGCTTTCTGGAATAACGACTGGTTTATCGAAGACGTCGGCCAGCAATTGGCGCCACATATCCGAACGCGCAAAACCGCCTGACGCTTGAATGCGTACCGGTTCGCCGGTCAATTCTTCGACTGCCAGCAGCACCGTATACAAGTTAAAGACAATGCCTTCTAACACAGCACGAATCATATGCTGCTTTTTATGATGGATGCTTAAGCCGAAAAATGATCCGCGTGCGTTAGCGTTCCAAAGCGGTGCACGTTCCCCCGTTAAATATGGATGGAACAATAAACCGTCTGCTCCTGGATTCACCGTGTCAGCGATTTTCGTCAGCACGTCGTATGGATCAATTCCTAGCCGTTTCGCAGTTTCCACTTCAGACGAAGCAAATTCATCTCGTAGCCAGCGTAAAATAATGCCACCATTATTTACAGGTCCACCGACTACCCAATGATTTTCAGTCAACGCATAGCAAAATGTGCGTCCTTTTGGATCGGTCTTTGGCTCAGTCGTCACTGTACGAATAGCCCCGCTTGTCCCGATGGTTACGGCTAACACACCTGGTTCGATGGCATCTACTCCTAAGTTGGCTAGCACGCCGTCGCTTGCACCGATGATAAATGGCACATGTTCAGGAATACCCATAAACAAAGCATGCTCTGTAACCAGCCCGGTTAGTTGATGCGTTGTCGGAACCGGATGAGACAATTGTTCTCTTGTAATGCCTGCTACTGCCAAAGCTTCTTTGTCCCAATCTAATTGCTCCAGATTGAAGAGTCCTGTTGCTGAGGCAATAGAATGATCAACAACATACGTTCCAAACAATTCATGAAAGACAAATTCCTTGATACCGATAAACTTCGCCGCATGCTCACAAACTTCCGGCTTTTCATCTTTTAGCCAAAGTACTTTTGAAAGTGGAGACATGGCATGAATCGGCGTACCTGTGCGCAAGTAAATTTCGTGGCCGTTCATCCGTTCTTTAATGTATTTGGCATGTTTTGCACTTCTCGTATCCGCCCATGTGATGCTTTGCGTCAATAAGCTTCCCGTAGCGTCCACGGCAA
This sequence comes from Planococcus halocryophilus, assembly GCF_001687585.2. Taxonomy (GTDB): domain Bacteria; phylum Bacillota; class Bacilli; order Bacillales_A; family Planococcaceae; genus Planococcus; species Planococcus halocryophilus. The sequence goes on from NZ_CP016537.2 coordinate 3,257,773, forward strand.
TAAGGCTATGCATCGCAGAACTAAACGATACCAATTTTAGCTGCTTTGTATCTATTTCGCTTTTTCGGATTGTTTTTCGTACGGAAGTTAACACCGCACGAAAAATTTCTTCTGGATCTTGTTCAGCTACTAGCGGATTGGGTGTTTCTAATGCGTAAAAAACGGTGTCACCTGCGATTACTTTACCCGCTCGATCAAATAACACTGCTTTTGTAGACGTTGTCCCAATATCGACGCCTAAATAATAAGACTGCTCAGGCATAAAAATCCTCCTTTATATACAAGAAAAAGAAAAAGGCAGTATCTCCTTTTTCCTTTCCTGTTTTATTAGATAAAAAAGCTTATGATCAACACTACCACGAAACCGGTTAACCCGATAATCGTTTCCATAACCGTCCATGATTTCAATGTATCTTTCACATCCATACCGAAATAGCGGTTAACTAACCAGAAGCCTGAGTCGTTAACATGTGACAAGACGGTCGCGCCGGAAGCAATAGCGATAACGATTAACCCTAGTGCAGGTCCTGTCATGCCAACCATTTCAAGAAGTGGCGTGATCAAACCAGCGGCTGTTACCATCGCAACAGTCGCAGATCCTTGCGCCACACGTACCGCCGAAGCGATCAAAAATGCCAAGACGATTGGTGGTAAAGCCGAATCGCCCATCATATCACCTAGTACTGCACCAACACCTGAATCGATCAATACTTGCTTGAAAACACCGCCTGCGCCTGTTACTAGAATGATAATTCCTGCTGGTTCAAGTGCTTTTGTCGCAATATCTTGTACTTCTTGACGCGAATAGCCACGTTTTGTCCCCAACAAATAAAATGTTAGCAATGTCGCGATTGTCAACGCGACAAACGGGTGACCAAGGAAAGTTAAGATTTCACGTACCATATTGCCTTCATCTAACAACACACCTGATAACGTATTCAATAAAATCAACACAAGTGGAATCAAAATTAACGATGTGATCATGCCAAAGCTTGGCAGGTCTTTATCGTACTCTTTCTTTTCAAGCTCCATGTAATCCGGAATTTCAATATGTAGCTTTTTGCCGATAAAACGTCCAAATACAGGTCCAGCCAAAATCATAGCGGGAATCCCAGCAAGAACACCAAATAAAATAACCCAGCCAAGTTCTGCTCCAACTAATTCTGCAACCGCAATCGGTCCAGGCGTTGGTGGAATGAAACTATGCGTAACTGCAAGACCCGCTAATAACGGAATCCCGTAATGCAAAAGTGACTTACCTGTTTTTCTAGCCAATCCGTACACAATCGGCACTAAAATAATAAAACCAACATCAAAAAATACAGGAATTGCTACGATAAATCCAGTAACACCTAACGCCCATTGTGCTTTGTCTTCCCCGAATTTATCAATCATCGTAGCGGCTAAACGTTCTGCACCTCCGGATACTTCAAGCATCTTCCCGAACATAGCGCCAAGTCCCACTACTACAGCGACAAAGCCCAGTGTCCCGCCCATACCGTTTTGAATGGACGTGATGACTTCATTAAGTGGCATACCCGCAGCAATCCCGACAAGTAAACTAACTAATAATAAGGCCACAAAAGCATGTAATTTCGTGCGAATAACTAAGAATAACAATAAAAATATACCTGCAAGCGCTACCATAATCAACATTGAACCTGACATATTTTTTCCCCCTTGTTGTGTGCAACTTTAATTGAATATTATTTAAGAAGTGAAGAAATCGCTCCAGGCGGAAGCTTTCCAGGGCTGTCTTCAGCTCGTCCTGATCCCTCTGGAGTCGCCGCCTTTCGCTCTTTCTTTTATTACTTTTTACTATTTTGAGTTGAAAAAGTTGGTTCACTCACTTACTTTTTCTCTACCGCATGCCCGCCGAATTCGTTGCGCTGAGCTGCGACGACTTTTCCGGCAAACGTGTCTTCTTCTAACGAACGGTAGCGCATCATCAGCGACAACGTAATCACTGGTGCAGGAACATTCAAATCGAGTGCCGTTTCTACTGTCCATTTGCCTTCTCCAGAAGAGTTCATCACCCCTTTGATGCCTTCTAGTTTAGCGTCTTTTGAAAATGCATTTTTGGTCATTTCCATTAAGTACGAGCTGATGATAGAGCCGTTGTTCCAAACATCAGCCACTTTTTCGAAATCATACCCAAATGGACTTTTGTTGAGGATATCAAAGCCTTCTGCAATAGATTGCATCATGCCGTATTCAATTCCGTTATGAATCATTTTCAAGAAGTGACCGCTTCCAGCTTCACCGGTATATAAATATCCATCTTGTACAGAAATGTCTTTCAAAAGTGGTTCGATTGTTTTGAATTTCTCAGCATCGCCACCAATCATGGAACAAATTCCGTGACGCGCACCTTCTGTTCCACCACTTGTTCCACAATCAAAGAAGAAAATTCCGTGTTCTTTCACGTTTGCCGCACGACGGACAGTATCTTTGTAGTTGGAGTTTCCACCATCAATAATAGAATCTCCTTCTTCGAGTAGTGGAATCAATCCCTGAATAACAGACTCTGTAATTTCTCCAGCTGGTACCATTAACCATAATGTGCGCGGTGCTTTTAGTTCTTTCACCATGGCCTCAATAGAAGAAACTTGGTTAAAACCGCTTTCTTCAATTACTGCATAACTGTCATAGCCGACGACTTTGTGGTTATGATCGATTAAATTAAGTGCCAAGTTTAATCCCATTTTTCCTAAACCGATAATTCCAATTTCCATTAAAAATCCTCCTTTTCTATAAAAGAATATTTTTCTTTATTTAACTCATTGTATCAAATATTTTTCCGTACGCAACATGTTATTCTATAATAGACAGATATTATTTAAAGAAATGAGGCGCGGATCATGAAACAACAACAATTTGCGCTGGCTGCCATACGCGGTAGTTACCGCCATTTTAGTGAAAAAGAAAAAAAGATTGCCGATTATGTATTAAATGACCCAAAGAATATTATTCATTTGACGATCAATCAAATTGCGGATGAATTAGGACTCGCGGAATCCACTGTTTTTCGCTTTTGCCAACGCATTGGCTTTAAAGGATTTCAAGCTTTCAAAATTTCACTTGCCGCAGAAGTTGTCGCTCCTTTAAAAGACATTCATGAAAAAATCGAAGAAGGTGACAGCATTAATGCGGTTACTGAAAAAGTTTTCCGCTCCAACATCAAAACTTTGGAAGATACTTTACAAATTGTCGATGCTGAAGCGATGGAACAAGCTACTCAAAAATTAATGAACGCGCGAAAAATCGATTTTTACGGCAATGGCGGTTCTGCCATGGTCGCGATGGATGGCTACCATAAGTTTGTCCGTCTAGGTCTTCATGTTTCGATGAATTTGGATTCCCATATGCAGCTTATGGCCGCTTCTCAGCTACAGTCTGATGATGTGGCAATTGTCATTTCCCATTCGGGTTCCACTACGGATGTACTCGATGTGCTCCGTGTATTAAAAGAAAAAGGCGTAACCATTATCTCTGTTACTAATTTCGCTAAATCGCCATTGTCTAAAGAAGCAGATATCGCCCTTTATACCGTGTCAGAGGAAACCGACTTCCGTTCAGAAGCTCTTTCTTCACGTATTGCTCAATTGAGTTTAATCGACGCTCTTTATACCAATTTAATGATTCTCCGTGGCGATGATGGAAAAAAAGCGCTTCAAGACATGCGCGAAGCAATGTCGCATAGACGTTTATAACACTAAAACCCCGTTCCTTTTCATTGAGGAACGGGGTTTTTTCATTTAAATAAGCAGATGCATTGACACTCCTACTCACCTTGATATAAATTAATAAGATGAATTCCGATAGACTTTATAGGGATTTAACTTTTTTAGAAATGAGAGGTACGTTATGAAAGCCATATGGACTAATTATTTAAATGCTTCATTGATTTTAAAAATTACGATTGCACTTATACTCGGCGTTGCCGTTGGATTGATATTTGGAGAGCAAGCAGCTGTTTTGGCTCCTTTTGGTGACTTGTTACTGAAATTATTGACCTTATTAATCGTTCCTTTGATTTTGTTTACCATGATGGTTGGGATTAACCAATCATCTATTGGAGACCTTGGGCGAATGGGCGGGAAAGTATTTATCTATTACACGTTGAGTTCTGCGTTTGCCATCATTGTGGGTCTCGCAGTAGCTAGCTTGCTACAGCCTGGCGTAGGGATGCAGTTGCAAGGCAATGAAACTTTTGATGTTCCGGAAAATCCTGGCATCGTCAGTGTGTTGTTGAACATTGTTCCTTCTAATATTTTAACAGCCTTTACTGAACTTAATTTACTTGGTATTATTTTTATCGCTTTTGCTTTTGGTATTGCCTTGTCTTATATGCGCAATTCAACTGAACTTGGTAGTTTGGGCGAGCATTTATACAAAACCGTGAATGCGTTAAACGAAATGACCTTGCTCGTCTTAAAAGCCGTTCTTCAATATGTGCCAATCGGTATTTTTGCGATTATGGCAAAAACAGTCGGAAATCAAGGCTTAGACACACTTTTCTCTTTAGGGGAAATGGTCTTAGTGCTGTATGCTGCATTGCTTGTTCAAATTGTGCTTTATACTTTGCTCCTATTGGTATTCAAAATAAACCCGTTGGATTTCTTTAAACAAGCACGTACACCCATGTTAACGGCATTTGTCACACAAAGTAGTTCGGGTACATTGCCATTAACATTGAATGCTGCGAAGAATTTAGGGCTATCAAAAAGTTTATATGGCTTTAGTTTACCGCTCGGTGCCACAATCAATATGGACGGCGCTGCCATTCGAATTGCCGTTTCAGCGGTTTTCGCAGCCAATCTCGTTGGCGATCCGTTAAGTATTTCTGAAATGCTAATGGTTGTTCTTATTGGGACGCTTGCATCAATTGGAACTGCTGGTGTTCCAGGTGCCGGCATTGTAATGATTGCGACGGTATTCGTTCAATTAGGCTTGCCGATCGAAGCTGTCGCATTGCTAACTGCCATTGATGCACTAGTCGGAATGGGCGCGACAGGGCTTAACGTTACAGGAGACTTAGTCGGCACTACCTTAATTGATAAAAATGAAAAAAAACGACAAACGACTTAACAAATAAAACCCCTTAAACTGAGCATATGCTCGCTTTAAGGGGTTTTGCATATAAATTTAACTTCTTTTTTTAACCGCAAATAAATGAAACTTAGCATTTGCTTCTTTGTATTCAGTATAGTCATCCATTAGAATTTCCCATTCAAACGGCGACTCTTCAATAATTTTTTTCAATGTCATTTCGCGTTGTTGCCCTTTAATGAGACAATTTACAAATATGCCTCCATCTTTTAACTCTGTTAGTATTTTCTCCACAAACTGCGTTTCTTTAGCCAAATCATTTTTATAAAAATGCAGCATCGAATCTAGTAACACAATATCAACTTCTGCTGAAATCGGATAATCGTACACATTGCCAACACGTCCTTCTACCGGTAACTTTTGAAGCTTTGCTTGTTGATTCAGTTGTTCAATGCCAACACTTGAGTGATCGACGCCGATTACTTTATAACCTAGATTGCCTAATGGTAAAGCATCCCGACCTTGCCCACATCCTAAATCCAAAACCGTACATCTTGTTTCAACAGTTGAAAAAAACGCTAAAAGTCCCGGATAGGGATTTCCAAAATAGTTTTCTTCTTCATAATAACTATCCTACGCCACTTTTTTCATTAGGTACCTTCCCTACTTAAAATTAGTAACTAAGCATAATTCGCTTTAGCTTTTGTTAACATTTGTTTGCTCTTTCGGTTTCCGTTATCCTTTAAAGGAGTATAGCAAAGGAGATGGCTTTCATGACAACAATCGGATTTGTACGACACGGCATCACGGATTGGAATATACAAGGCATCGCACAAGGGTCTGCGGACGTTTCACTTAACGATACGGGACTACAGCAGGCAGAGGCACTCGCAGAACGCTTAGCTCGAGAAGACGAGTGGGATCGGATCATCTCAAGCGACTTGGCTCGGGCAAAAGAAACCGCTGAAATTATTCGCAAGAAGCTCAATTTATCTGTAAGCCATTTTGATGTGCGCCTGCGTGAGAGAAGTGGCGGTAAAATCGAAGGAACAACAGAAAACGAGCGCATTGAAAAATGGGGAGCCGATTGGCGTACGCTCGACTTAGACATGGAAAATTTGGACGATGCAGCAGAAAGAGGCATTTCTTTTGTTGAAGACGTGTTAGTTAATTTCAAAGGACAGCGTATCTTGCTTGTAAGTCACGGCGCATTGATTGGCTTGACGTTAAAAAAACTATTACCTGAGCAATTTACAGAAACGTCTTTAGACAATACATCCATTACGATTTTAACGAATGCTGAAAGCAAATGGGACTGTTCATTGTATAATTGCACGGTGCATTTGGAAAATAGTAAAAGTTATTGATTGCTGGCGTAACTAGTTCGTTTGATGAATGTGATAAAGTAAACAACAGTTAGCACATCAAATACAAACAAAAAAGGAGAGATTCTTCATGTACATCGTAACAAACCGCATTAAAATGAAACCCGGATTTGCAGAAAAAATGGCGCCTAACTTTTCACGTCCAGGCGCATTGCAACAAATGGAAGGATTTATCAAAGTTGAAGTGGCAATCACACAGAACTTGACTGAATACGATGAGTTAAACGTTAATATGTATTGGGAAACTCTTGAAAATTTTGAAGCATGGAAAACGAGTGACGCATTTAAACAAGCTCATAAACGCCCTGAAGCTAGCAGCGACAGCAACGAACCGAAAAAAGAATCACCGATGCTTGGCAGCGAGCTTGTTATTACAAAAGTCGTCGGACTTGTTGAAGCCACAACTACAAACTGAGCAAAGTAGACAGATGGCCTAGTTTGGGCTGTCTGTTTCTTCTTTGATTTTTCATCCCACGTGACTATTATCTCTTAACAAGGAGCCTTTCATTATGAACAAATTAAAACCAGCTTTATGGACCAGAGATTTTATCCTTACTTCCATGGTAAATTTCTTTTTAATCCTCATTTTTTATTTGCTGATGGTTACCATCGCCGTATACGCAGTTGAAGAGTACGGAGCTTCAACGAGCGAAGCCGGACTGGTAACAGGAATTTTCATCTTAGGTGCATTAACTGGCCGTCTCGTTATAGGGCGCAGCATTGATAAAATTGGGCGCAAAAAAACGCTGATTATCGGTACGACCTTATTTATGCTGACTACATTTTTCTACTTCTTAAATTTCGGACTGCCATTTTTAATGGCCAATCGTTTTCTACACGGCATGACATTAGGAATGGCTAGTACAGCCGCCGGGACCATTGTGGCGCAAATTATTCCGATGACACGTAAAGGTGAAGGCATCGGCTATTTTAGTATGAGCTCGACTTTGGCAGCAGCTTTCGGGCCGTTTATTGGCTTAATGTTGAGTCAGTATAGCAGCTATGAAATGATCTTCACTGTCTGTTTAACTCTTGGTGTGATCAGCCTAGTCATCTCTTTGTTAGTTTATGTACCACCAGTAGAAACGCCTCCGACAACTCACGTTACGAAAGGGTTTAAAATCTCCGGATTTGTTGAACCTAAGGCAGTTCCTATTGCTATTGTTTGTTTAGTCATTGCGCTTTGTTATTCAAGCGTCTTGTCGTTTATCAATTTTTATGCGATGGAAGAAGACCTTGTGCAAGCTGCGAGTTACTTCTTCTTAGTTTATGCAATTGCTATTTTACTATCTCGTCCATTTACAGGGCGATTGATGGATTTAAAAGGTGCAAACTTTATTATGTACCCGGCATTTGTCCTTTTTGCAGCAGGATTATTTTTATTAAATGTTTCGAGCAGCAGTGCCGGCTTATTGGTCGCCGGTGCGTTAATCGGACTTGGTTTTGGTAATATGCAGTCAACCACGCAAGCTGTCGCGATTAAACTGACACCCTCGCATCGCATGGGGCTTGCCACATCAACATTTTTCATTGCGATGGATGCAGGTTTAGGTTTTGGCCCCTACCTTCTTGGCTTTATCATTCCACTGATCGGTTATAACTCACTTTATGGAATTTTAGGCTTTGTTGTGCTTGCTACTGCCATTCTTTATTATGTATTGCATGGCAAAAAAGAACGCGCGGATTCAGTTGCGTTGGGGTATAAATAACTGCTCCGCAAAAAAACGCTTAACCTTTTAGGTTAGGCGTTTTCACATTTTACTGCTCTTTTTTCAACCTAGCTACTTCACTCTCAAGAAAATTTAGGCGTTTATGAATTCGATAAAATATTGGCAAATACGCTATGACCACTATGATCATCCACCCCATTGCACAACCCCCTTTTTCACACTTTACCATACATTTTTTTCAACTATAGGTGTGTTTTCAGATTTCATGAATAGGATAGCTGTTCACTTATTAGAAGCTTCTCTCACACCAATAGCTGTTTAACTAATTCTTTGTTGCGTTTTTTAAACACTTCGTTGTGCGATGAGACCATGGCGATTTTATTGGCGTCTGGTTGAATCCATTGTTTAGCTTTATTGACGGCGTTAGCAGCATCTTGGAATGTGCCAGCAATTAAATTCAGTTTCGCTTCGTGCTGTAAAATATCACCGGCTGCAAACAGACCTTCGACAGAAGATTCACTGCTTGGTGTTCCTGCAATGTAATAGTCGTCGGCGATGTCGATGTTTAATGGACTATTGCCGAGCAAACTAATATCTCGTTCATAGCCATGGTTAATAATCATTTCATCAATGGAGAGAATTTGAATTTCTCCTGTTTCTTGATGGGTTAGTTCAACATATTTAATGGCATCCCGGTCGTCCGATGCGATCAAACGCGTAATGTTCGTTTCTAAACAGCAAATTGCAGACCCGTACATCAACTGAGACACTTGCGCTTCATGACCTGCGAGTTCTCGTTTTCGGTATGTAACGTACACTTGCTTGGCAATAGGTTCTAGCTCGTTTGCCCAATCGATTGCAGAGTTGCCACCGCCTGAAATCAGCACGGTTTTGTTTTTAAAGCGCTCTAAAGATTTCACTGTGTAATTTAAATTAGATACTTCAAAACGTTCTGCTCCTTCAATTTGTAGCTTTTGAGGGTTCAAAATACCTCCCCCTACTGCCACAATGACTGTTTTCGATAAATGTACCTCTCCCGAAGAACCCTTCAGCTCAAAAAGTCCTTCTTCATTTTTGGCAATCGCTTCTATTTTTTCATTTACTACTACTTCCGGCTGAAATGTCAGTCCTTGTGCTACTAGCTGATCAATCAATTTTGCGCCTTGAATTGGGGGTTGCCCTCCCACGTCCCAAATCATTTTTTCAGGATAAACATGAATTTTCCCACCCAATTGTGGTTGGAATTCGATAATCTTTGTTTTCATTTCTCGTAAGCCACTATAGAACGCAGAGTACAAACCTGCAGGTCCCCCACCGATAATTGTCACATCAAAAAGTGTATTTTTTTCCATCTTTATGTCACTCCCGCTCTAAAGAATTTGCATTGACAAGCTCAAATATTCGTTTTATAGTATTGATTGTACTGAAAATGATAATCATTATCAATGATAAATACATTAAATTTTGTAAAGGAGGATTTGGAAATGGTGCGCTTATTCACCGAGGAGCTAAATATTAGCTACGGAGATCGCTTGATTGTGAAGGATTTGTCTGTAGAAATTCCGGATAAAAAGATTACGACAATCATCGGTTCGAATGGCTGCGGAAAATCTACGCTTTTAAAAGCGATGACTCGTGTGATTACGCATCAATCCGGAACAGTGGTTTTAGATGGCGGCAATATTGCACAAGAAAACACAAAATCACTCGCAAAGAAAATGGCGATTCTTCCCCAAACACCTGATAGTGCTGCTGGACTTACAGTTGGTGAACTCGTTTCTTACGGCCGCTTTCCTTACCAAAAAGGATTTGGCCGCCTGTCTAAAAAAGACTATGACATCATCAATTGGGCACTCGATGTTACAGGCACACAGTTTTTTAAATACCATCCGGTCGATGCGTTATCTGGTGGTCAACGTCAACGTGTATGGATTGCAATGGCGCTTGCACAAGAAACTGAAATGATTTTCTTAGATGAGCCTACGACTTACCTGGACATGGCGCATCAGCTAGAAATATTGGAGCTCTTGCAACAACTCAATAAAGAACAAGAACGAACCATCATTATGGTACTTCACGATTTAAACCAAGCCGCTCGTTTTGCAGACCATATTATTGCGATGAAAGACGGCAAAATCGTTAAAGCCGGCAATTGCCATGACGTGATTACGCAACCAGTCCTGAAAGAAGTTTTTCGAATTGATGCAGAAATCGGGCTTGACCCGCGAACTCAAAAACCAATGTGCACAACTTATAACTTAATCAAAGGAGTTTAACCCATATGAAAAAACTATTTTTACCTCTCACTTTATTTTCTTTACTACTTCTTCTTAGTGCTTGTAATTCTGATACTGTTGCAAAAGAAACTAGCGACACCAACTCTGACACGATTACTTATGAATCTGAAAATGGTCCTGTAGAAGTTCCAGCTGATCCACAGCGCGTCGTTGTTTTATCTACATATAGCGGAGACGTGATGTCTTTAGACGTTCCATTAGTCGGTGTCGATTCTTGGTCAAAAATGAATCCTCGCTTTGAAGAACAACTAGAAGATGTAGAAGAAGTAGCCGACACAGACCTTGAAAAAATTATTGAATTAGATCCAGACTTGATTATTGGTGGGTCCACTATCAATAATATTGACAAATTAAATAAAATCGCTCCAACTGTGACATTTACATACGGCAATTTAAGCTATTTGGAACAGCATCTTGAAATCGGGAAATTACTGAACAAAGAACAACAAGCACAAGAGTGGATTACCGATTTCCAAGAACGTGCGCAACAAGCTGGGGAAGACATTCGTGCGAAAATCGGACAAGATACCACTGTTTCGGTTATTGAAAACTTCGATAAGCAATTATACGTTTTCGGAGATAACTGGGGACGCGGAACCGAAATTCTCTACCAAGAAATGAAATTAAAAATGCCTGAAAAAGTAGAAGAAATGGCTTTAGCAGACGGCTATTACATGTTGTCTCAAGAAGTATTACCGGAATACATGGGTGATTACGTTATCTTTAGTAAAGACAGCACGCAAGATAACTCCTTCCAAGAAACAGATGTTTACAAAAACACTCCGGCTGCCAAAAGCGGACAAATTTTTGAAGCCAACGCCAAAGAATTTTACTTTAACGACCCCCTCACACTCGAATACCAATTGGATTTCTTTATCGAAAACTTTTTAGGTGAGTGAGGCAATACCAGTGAGTCCAATTTATATAACAAAAAAGAGGGATTCTGTTAAAGAATTCCTCTCAGACTGTAGACAAAGTCATATTAAACTGAATAGTAATGCATAATCTCCAACTGGGCTGGCCACTTCGCTTTCCGTGGGCTCAGCTTCAGTTTCCTCGTCACTAACGTTCCTGCGGGGCTTTCAGCTTTCGTCGCTTCGCTGCTCCCACAGGAGTCTTCGTGGACCAACCCAGTTGAAGGCTTCCTGCTACAAACAAAGTGAGATTCTTTAATGCACTTTACTACAAAATAATGTATTAAAAGATGTTTCCTACTCACTCCAGGATTCGGAGCACCTAGTGGCGACTCCAGCGGAAAAACGAAGTAGTGAGACCCCGCAGGAGCTTGCGACGAGGAGGCTCAGCGCTGAGTCCGCGGAAAGCGTCCACTGGGTGCGGAGAATCCTAGATGCATACAAAAATAAGTAAGTATTCTTTTGTCTACAAGCTAAGAGGGATTTTGTTAAAGAATTCCTCTTTTATTCTTAGGAAAAGATGATGACTAATGACACCTAAAATTCCCTTTCCAATTAAATTAACTTTGAGTTTTATCTTACTAGCACTGACCTTGATGGTTTCTTTAATTTTCGGTGCGGCGGATATCAGTTTAAAAGAAGTCGGACTCGCTTTGTTTTCAACTTCTTCTAGCGATCATATTGGCGTGATTCGCGAGATTCGCCTGCCACGTGAAATTGCGGCCATTTTTGTTGGTGCTGCCCTCGCCGTTTCCGGTGCGATGATGCAAGGCATGACGCGCAACCCATTGGCTGATCCAGGTCTTCTCGGCTTAACAGCTGGGGCAAATGCCGCGCTTGCGTTCACTTTAGCGTTTGTTCCTGCCGCTAATTATTTCGGTATTATGATTGCTTGTTTTATCGGTGCGGCAGTTGGTGCTGCATTAGTGTTTGGGATTGGCGCCGCTAAAAAAGGTGGGTTTTCACCGTTTCGCATTGTCCTCGCAGGGGCCGCTATATCAGCTTTTCTAACTGCGATTGCTGAAGGCATTGGCCTTTACTTTAATATCTCAAAAAACGTTTCACAATGGACGGCGGGTGGATTGATTGGCACTTCTTGGGGACAGCTACAAGTAGTGGTTCCTTTTATCGCAGTGTCGTTACTAGTTGCCTTCGTGTTAGCACGGCAATTAACTATTTTAAGTTTAAGTGAAGAAGCTGCGATCGGCCTAGGACAAAAAACAGCGCAAATTAAAGCGATTCTTTTTGTTGTCATCACTCTTCTAGCAGGTGCTGCTGTGGCACTTGCTGGCAATATGGCGTTTATCGGTTTGATGATTCCCCATATCATTCGCGCGATTGTTGGAACCGATTACCGCTTTATCATTCCCATGTCTGCCGTAGCTGGAGCGATTTTTATGTTGCTCGCCGATTTGATTGGTCGGACAATCAATGCGCCTTTTGAAACTCCAGTCGCCGCAATCATTGCGATTCTCGGTTTGCCTTTCTTCCTAATCATCGTTCGTAAAGGAGGAAAAGCATTCGTATGATTCATCCTAGTTTACGTAAAAAACAACGAATTTCGTATTATGGTTTGCTGGCACTGATTTTACTAACAGCCATAATCAGTATGGGCTTAGGTTATTCGCCTATTTCTTATGACCGATTAATGCCTGCCCTCCTCGGACAAGGAACATTTAAAGAAGAATTTATTTTGTTTTCAATTCGCTTGCCGCGAATTTTAATTACTTTACTAGCCGGAATGGCACTCGCTTTGTCTGGTGCTATTTTACAAAGTGTGACGCGTAATGACTTGGCAGACCCTGGAATTATCGGGATCAATTCCGGAGCTGGTGTCGCCATTGCGGTATTCTTCTTATTTATCCCAGTTGAAGTTGGTGCTTTTGCTTACTTGCTACCGCTTGTCGCTTTTGGTGGTGCACTTTTAACGGCTATATTGATTTATGCTTTTTCTTATTCTCGAAGTGCAGGGCTACAACCTGTTCGTTTAGTTCTCGTCGGCATCGGTTTTTCAATGGCACTTTCTGGCGTTATGATTGTCCTCATTTCTTCTGCTGAACCGGAAAAAGTTGATTTTATCGCCAATTGGTTAGCAGGTAGCATTTGGGGAGCAGATTGGCCATTTATCATTGCCATCCTTCCGTGGTTATTGATATTAATCCCGTTTACTTTATATAAAGCAAACCGCATGAACGTTCTCGGGCTGAGTGACCCCGTCGGAATCGGGATTGGTGTTTCTATTGAAAAAGAACGACTTGTGTTGTTACTGGCCGCTGTCGCTTTAGCCGCTTCTGCGGTTTCTGTTACTGGTGGAATCGCGTTTATCGGGTTAATGGCCCCGCATATTGCCAAAGCCATTGTCGGACCGCGGCATCAATTGTTCTTGCCGCTTGCGATTTTGATAGGCGGTTGGCTATTGTTACTAGCAGATACCATCGGACGAAATTTACTCCAACCTTCGGGTATTCCAGCAGGTATTATGGCGGCATTGATCGGTGCACCTTACTTCATCTATTTGTTGTTGAGAAAATAAATAGCCAGGATTCTTCATAGGCGAAGAATCCTGGCTATTTATTTTAAATCCGCTTGTTTCTTTTTGTTTCGCATTTGCAAAGATACTTTCACGATTAAACTCAACATGACGCCAATACCTGTAATCATATACAATATGGTAAAAATTTTACCAAAATCTGTTACTGGTTCTAGAGTTGCTGACCCAACAGTTGTTAATGTTGCTACACTAAAATACAAAGCGTCCACTACGGTAAACCCTTCTACTGTCGAATAAAAAATCGTTCCCGATAACAAAATCACTGCCGTCAATCCAAGTAATACTTGGAATTCTTTATCTTTAATCAGTTGAAAAAAAGCTTTTAGCATGCGTCTCAATGTCAAAATAAAGGATATCATTTTATCGCCTCTTCTTTTTATTTATTCTCTCAGTATAAATACTTTGATAAAAAACCCCAACAACTAGTTAAGTTGTTGAGGTTTGAAATATAGCTACAGGCGTTGCTGCTGGTTTCCCAAAATAATACCCTTGGAATAATTGATAACCGAGCTGCTTTAGCCAATCAAAATCTTGACGTATTTCTATACCTTCTGCTAACGGAATCGAGCCAACTTCTTGAGCTTTTTTCAGAAATTTTTTGGCGATTTCTTGTTTTTTTGTATCCGTTGCAACGTCTTGAACAAATTGCATATCGAGTTTCATATACTTAGGCTTTAAATCAGCCAATAGTTCAATCGTGCTATACCCTTCGCCAACATCGTCTAATGCGTAGTCAAAGCCTCGAGCTCGATAATAACTGAGAATTTTCTTTAAGTGATCGACGTCGTCTACTTTTTCAGTTTCCACTACTTCAAACACTAACGAATTTGGATTTACTCCTAATTTCTCAGACAATGCGATGGTCGACCGCAAACAAAATTCGGGTGAATAAATCGATGTCGGGATAAAGTTGATAAACGCTTTTGTTCCATTTAATGCGGCTGCATATTTCACAGCAGTCATCCTGCAAACCCGGTCTAGTGCATATAAACGGCCACGTGTTTTTGCCGCAGGAAAAATTTCATTTGGGTAAATCATCGAGCCATCTTCGTTTTTGAAACGCGCTAACATTTCATACGCATAAATATTTTCATCGCTATCTACAATTGGTTGGTAGTGGCAAATGATTCTCTCATTTTTGATGACATCATCTATCCATTCCATAGCGAAGACTTTTGACATCTCTGTTAATGGCTGCCAAGCTTCCTGATTGATGCGGAAAACGGCTTTGTCCATCACTAGTAAGTCATTGCAAAAATCGAGGATTTCTCTTGCGCCTTTTTCATCTATTTGCAGTTTGTTGCTTTTTTGAACAACATCAATTTCTCTTCTTTTCAAGTGATCTATAACCATTGGCAACGCCGAAAGATTCGTTTGTCCTTCTAGCTTAATTTCAAATTTTATGGCTGCAACAGTGCAGCTATTGCATTGCATTATCTATCACTCCTATTTTTATAGTAGTTATAGTTTACTTTATAAATACTAAAAACTGTTATTTTTTTATAAAAAAAGTCAATTTATTCTTCTTTATTATTTAAACAGCTGATAATTCCCACCCAATTTTAAAGGAGTTTTTCAATTGAAATCGAATTAATGCTATAGCCACTCGAATCATCACACTTCAAGAACCGCCCGCTATTAATTCATTCACAAAGGAGAATGATTATGGGAAAAATTATTGTAGCTATGTATTTGACACTGGATGGGGTCATGGAAGAACCGTCTTGGACAGCATCTTACTGGGATGACGAGATTGCTAAATTTCAGTTGGATCTGTTGTTTAGTAGTGATGCATTGCTTCTTGGACGCGTAACTTATGAAGGGTTTGCGGCAGCTTGGCCTTCTGCAGAAGATGAAGAGGGATTTGCAGAGCGGATCAACAAATTACCAAAGTATGTGGTTTCGACAAGCTTAAAGCAGACTGAATGGAACGCTCGTTTAATCACCAGCAACGTAGCACAAGTAGTGACTAAACTGAAAAAAACCGGTCAACGATTATTGGTCTATGGTAGTGCCGAACTTATCGAAACCTTGCTGAGATATGATTTGATCGATGAACTTCATTTAATGACATTCCCACTTGTGTTAGGTGAAGGAAAACGACTATTCAAGGAAAATGCCGATCAGAAAATGTTTAACCTGCAGAATGTCCGGTCAACCGATTCAGGTGTCCTTATTGCCAGTTATACGCCGGATAAATAATCTATTTTACAAGGCTCCTGTATAGGGAGCCTCAGACTGTAGACAAAGTCTTATTAAACTGAATAGTGATGTATATTCTTCAACTGGGTTGGCCACTTCGCTTTCCGTGGGCTCAGCTTCAGCCTCCTCGTCACTAACGTTCCTGCGGGGTCTTCAGCTTTCGCTCTCCCACAGGAGTCTTCGTGGCCAACCCAATTGAAGGCTTCTTGCTACAAATAAAGTGAGATTCTATAGGACGCTTCACCATAAAAGTAACCTGCGAAAGGGTTTTTCCCTTACTCACGCCAGGATTCGGAGCACCAAGTGGCGAAGGGCAAAGATATGCTCCTGCATCGCTGCGCCAGCTTCGTCAGCGGAAAGCGTCCACTCGGTGTGGAGAATCCCATGTGCATACAAAAAATGAGTAAGTACTCTTTTGTCTACAAGCTGAGGCTCCTATATAAGGAGCCTTTTATTTTGCAAAAATTATGTTCTATTGAGTTTCTTTTTGGCGTAAATATAAGTAACTGCTAAGGCAGCGACCAGCACACTGCCTTTAATAATATCAAAGGCATAATAAGGAAGGTTTAGAATCGTCAGTCCGTTCAATAAGATTCCAATAACAGCTGCACCAAAAAATGTACCTAAAGCATTTGGCTTACCTGCTCCTAAAACTGAATATCCCACGAAGACAGCCGCAACCGCCTCCATCATTAGTGGAGCTCCAGCATCAATTTGTCCCGAACCTACGCGTGCTGTAAAGAGGATACCGGCCATTGATGCAAAGAAACCAGATACCACATAAGCTGTAAATTTCACTTTTTTAACGTTAACTCCTGACAACGTGGCAGCTTCAGCATTTCCACCCGTCATATAAAGAATTCGCCCCCAACGCGTGTGATGCAGTACGATGTAAGATGCTATAACCATCACTAGCATAATCCAAACAGGAACCGGCAGGCCCATTAATTGCCCTTGACCTATCAAAAGAAATGCATCCGACAATTGACCAGGTGCGGTTCCACCTGAAGTTAGAGGCATATTATTATAGACCGAATAGCCTTCCGTATAAGTTCGGTGCAAACCAGCTACGATATACATCACACTCAAAGTTGCCAGCAAGTCTGGAATGCCAATAATCACAATGAGAAAGCTGTTGAATACACCAACTAGAACTCCAATTAGCAATGGCAAAATAAGAACAAGCCATAACGGCATCTCGTACCACACCATTAATGATGCAGAAACGACGGTCGAAAATGACATTGTCGAACCCACTGATAGATCAAATCCACCTACCACAAGCGTGAACGTTACGCCTAGAGCTAATAAGGTCACAATCGAAATCGAGCGTAAAATGTCCGTGAAATTATCATATGTGAAAAAGGCATCACTGATTGTACTAAAATAAAAAATGATAAACACCAGCAAAGCAATTGCACCATATTTGAATAGAAACTGAATCGCATTATTTTTCACTGAACTTTTGTTTTTCTCAAAATTGTTCTTTTCCACCACTTGCATACAACAAAATCCTTTCTTGGGTCGCTTCTTGCCGTGACAATTCCTTCACGATTTGACCATTGTGCATGATGAGAATGCGATCGGAAATTCCGAGCGCTTCATGAATTTCACTAGAAAAATACAAACACCCTTTGCCTTTTTCCGTCAATTGACGGATCAATTTAAAAATATCCACTTTTGCTCCAATATCCACACCTTTAGTCGGTTCATCAAATAGATACAAAGCAGAATCGAGCGAAATCCATTTACCGATTGCTATTTTCTGTTGGTTTCCTCCACTTAGGTGGAGAATCGCAGTTTCAGTACTGCTAGTTTTAACGCGCAAACGTTCAATAATCTCATTTGCATACCTTTTTTCGGCTTTTCGGTTTATGAACAAACCTTTAGAGAATTTTTTCAAGTTTGGAAATGTGGCATTAATCTCCAATGATTCCTGAACAAATAACCCTTCTTTTCTCCGTTCTTCAGGAATTAATGCCATTCCTGCTTTGATGGCGTCAGCCGGATGCTTGATTTTTGTCACGTTTCCTTTAAGCTTTATCGTTCCTGACGTAAGAGGAGTTGCTCCAAATAAAGCTTTTGCCAGTTCCGTTTTTCCGGCACCAACGAGACCGACGACACCAACCACTTCGCCTGATGAAACCGTAAGCGACAAGTTTTTAAGTTTGTAGCCATCTGACAGATTTTCCACTTGCAGAAAAGGTGTTCCTTGAAAGTGTGTGCTCGGTTCCAATTCATGGCTTAGTGCCTCACCGAGCATTGCTTCTATCACCTGACTTTGATCCGCATCGACTGTAGCATAAGTTTCAACCCTGGCCCCTTCACGCATCACGGTAATCCGGTCGCTAATTTCAAACACTTCTGGCAACCGATGCGAAATAAAGACACATCCAACGCCTTTTCGTTTTAGTTTCGAAATAACGGCATACAATTTTTCCGATTCATGAATTGATAAAGGAGCTGTGGGTTCGTCGAAGATGATGATTTTTGCTGAATGGACCAATGCTCTTGCAATTAACACCATCTGTTTTTCCGCTAATGTTAGGTGCATCGCTTTTTGTTGAACATTAATATGGTCTACTTGCAACTCATGTAAAATCATTCGAGCTTTGTCGTTGAGTTTTTGTCTTGAGATAAATAACTTACCCCTGTTAGCAAATGTATCGAGCAAGATATTTTCTGCTACCGTTAAGTCAGCCACAATTGCAGTATCCACTTCCTGATAGACACAATAAATCCCATTCTCTTTAGCTGACTTTGGCGTAGCTAGTTGGACAAGAGAGCCATCCAAATAGATTGTTCCGTTATCCTGTTGATAGACCCCGGACAGGATTTTAATTAAAGTGCTTTTGCCCGCACCATTGACGCCTAGAATGGCGTGAACTTCACCTTTTTTTAAGTGGAACTCTGCATTTTGCAACGCTGTCACTGTACCGAATTTTTTTCCAATAGCCGACATCGAAAGTAAAGGTTCCGCCATAGCAATGCTCCTTCCTGGTAAAAGAGCTGTCCCACTTTTCAGGACAGCTCAATTTGATAAAAATTATTGCCCTTCCAATTCACGCAAGTCATCTGTATAACCTTGGTCACTTGACCCCCAACCTTCTATATAGTCGCTCAGTTTATCGGTTGTCACCGCTTCTTCCGGCAAATTTTGTGCCTCGATAAATATGGGTTCTAGAATTACTTTTTCTTCTGGCTGTTCTCCGTTTAGCAATTGGTATAAATAACGCACTTGAATGCGCCCAATATCTGTTGGATCAACCGCTGCAGAAGCTAGCCAAGGGCTATTTTCTTTTTGCATTAACTGAAGATCCTCATCACTCATATCGATTCCATAAACTTTAATATCTGTCCGGCCAGACTGTTCGATAGCACGAACAGCGCCTTTAGCAAATTCATCCCATGAAGCCCACACTGCAGTAATTTCTCCTTCATTTGGATATTGCTTCAATACAGCTTCCATTTGTGACTGTGTATCCAATGCCGTATTGCTAGTTGCCGATCCAAATGCTGTGACTTCTTGGATATTCGGGTTATCTGCCAAGAATTTTTCATATGCTATTTGACGTCTTTCCATCGGTGCAAAACCAGCGGTCCAAATTTTGACGATATTGGCTGTGCCCTCATTGTCTTGCGCTAATTTCCCCAAAGTCATCTCCGCCATTTGCTGATCGCCTTGTTCTAAAGAAACTACACCGTCCACATCAATACCTGCATCAAATGCCACAACTGAAATCCCTTTTTCCAGGGCTTTTTCCACTCCTTGGTTTAACGCTTCTTTTGTGCCGTGATCAATTAAAATACCATCGACGCCTTGGTTAATCGCAGCATCTAAGTTAGAAGCCATTTTCGCCAAATCTCCTTGGGAAGTGAAAACAGTCACTTTGCCTCCGAAATTTTCAATTTGCTCTTCAACACCTGCTATGTATTGTGCAGAAAAAGTACCGAGGTTGATCTGCATGATTAAAGCAATTTCTTTACCTGCAAGCGGATGAGCTGAAGTTTTTGCTTCTGTGTCTGAAGAAGTTTTCTCTTCTGTAACCTCTCCTTTTGGTTGACAAGCACCCAACACAATACCGATTAATAACAAAGTGACAAGTAGCCAGATAGATTGTTTTTTCATATTTTTTCTCCTTTTCTTGTAAATGCACCAAGCATCTCAGGGATGTTTTTTTGGTAATTTGCAGTAATAATGCCTTTTTCGGTAATAATTGCGGTAATCAGATGCGACGGTGTCACATCAAATGCGGGATTAAATACTTTAGTGCCAAGTGGCGCAATCGGCTGTCCATTCATATGAGTAATTTCCTCCGCGTTTCGTTCTTCAATCGGAATTGCAGTTCCATCTTCAATTCCAAGATCAAATGTCGAGATTGGTGCCGCGACATAAAAAGGAATATCGAAAGCTTTGGCCAATAAAGCCAAATTAAAGGTGCCAATCTTATTCGCAGTGTCACCGTTGGCTGCAATGCGGTCTGCACCGACAATGATCGCTTCAACGCCTTTTGCTTTAATGGTGTGTGCTGCCATGCTATCTGTGATCAACGTCACATCAACATTTGATTGTTGCAGTTCCCATACTGTCAGACGCGCACCTTGATAAACCGGACGAGTTTCGCAAGCATACACTTCGAAATGCCGACCGCGTTCACTGCCAAGGTGAAACGGTGCTAAGGCTGTGCCATATTTTGCAGTGGCAATGGAACCTGCATTGCAAATAGTCATGACTTTTGTGCGCCCTTCTAACAACGTCAACGCATGCTCACCGATACGCCGACAGGAGGCTTCGTCTTCTTCATGAATTTTAATGGCCTCTGCTAGCAATAACTGCTTTGCCTGCTGGACGTTAGTTGCCTCTCGAATTATATCTTGTAGACGGTTTAGTGCCCAACCAAGGTTGACAGCAGTCGGTCTTGAAGCGTTTAAGTACGATGCATCTTTTTGGATGTATTGCTGAAAAACTTCTAGTGAAGCTGTATCATGCCGCTGAGCTCCGATAGCCAATCCATAGGCGGCTGTAATGCCAATCGCTGGAGCACCACGAACTTTTAATGAAAAGATGGCCTCGTAAATGTCTTCTACAGTTTCAAGTGTTACGTATTCGATAAGGTGTGGTAATTTTTGTTGGTCTAGAATAGTCAGTTGCTGACCATTCCAGTTGATAGATAAAGGAATGCTCATTTGTGCACCTCTTTTAAAATCTCCAGTAAATCAGTGATTGAGCCGATTTGTTGGCGCTGCAAGATTAATGCTCGCCCTGTATGTAGCGACTGTGTTTTAAAGTTAATTCTTTTTTCTGTGTCCACTATACTGTCTAAATCTTTGACATGTGCTAAGCCAATTGTCCGGCGAATCAATTCACAGCCGGCAAAACCTGCTGCATCTGTTAACACTTTATCTAGAACAAATTCTAAATAACCCTGTGTGTCTCTGAACGATTCAATACTCTCTGTTTTCCATAGTTCACTGAATGATAAAGCAAACACTTCCCACGTCTTCTCAATGTGAGACACAACCACCTGACGCTCGATACCTTCTCGCGTAATCGATTGAAAAATTAAATTACCTAGAAATAAGCCAACATCGAATCCGATTGGACCATAAAAACCAAACTCTGGATCGATGACTTTGGTTTCAGTTGTACTAGCAAAAATACTGCCTGTGTGAAGGTCTCCGTGTAGCAAGGCTTCCGATTCAGTCAAAAAACTTTTTTTCAATTTAGCTACTTCTAGCTGCAACTTTTGGTCTCTCCAAATTGCTTCTGCCGCTGATTGAAGCTGTGGTTCATAATTGTTAGTTTCAAGGTCAAAAAAGGGATCCGTAAAAACAAGATCTTCTGTGATTTTACATAGCTCTGGATTGGAGAACTCGACAGCTAAGCGTTTTTTTTCAAAAGGATGGAGACCGTAATCTGATGTATGGAACAAAGTCTGCGCCAAGTATTCACCAATATCCTGCGACAGTCTAGGAAAATTCTGCCCGTTGATCAATCCTTCTCGTGCAATAACAAGGTGAGACAAATCTTCCATCACCGTAATCGCTAATGTTTCATCCGCCGCATAAACGACCGGTACCAAGGATGGCACAAACTCTCCGTGCTTTCTAAGAACATTGGCTTCGATCGTTGCACGCTTTAAAGTCAGTGGCCAACTTTCACCAATGATTTTGGCATATGGCAGTGCTTGCTTAATAATTACACGGGTGCCTGTTTTCGAATCTTCGATCTGGAAAACATAATTCAAGTTGCCATCTCCAATTTCTCGGCAGCTCAATTCGGCAGTAGGCTCGAAAGTATAGACAGCTTTTGCTAAAGCTATAGCCGTCGACTCAGTTAGTCCTTTATAAGTTGTTGGAATAGTAAGCGTCATTGTTTTCTCTCCCTTTCCTGGCAATATAAAAAGCCTCTTTCTAAAAGAAAGAGGCCAGAATAAGAGAGATTCCACGCCTCTTATCTTTCAGAAAGTAAATTTCTGATGGAATTAGCACCGTGCCTTGCAGGAATTTCATCCTGGCGCAAAAGCGCCCCGTCTCACAACGGTATTACGGTCGGTTGCTGGGCGTCATCGGGCCAAAATCCCTCTGCCAGCTCTTGATAAGAGTACTACTTGTCATGCTATTGAGTTCTGAAAAGAATCCTATCATGTTTCAGAATTGACTGTCAATCCTATTTTTTCAATAAAAAAAATTTTGCAACAATAGAGTTGACAGACTCTTATGCACGTGAAATAATCAGAATTACTTCTAGACATAGGCTCAAAAAAGCCGAGCGTGTTGATGAACTATCAATACTTTCAAGTTCTTAAATCACTTTATAAAAATGACCTACACAATTTCATAATCTTTCTTATTTAGAGCAGGTGGAGGGACAAGCCCTATGATACCCGGCAACCGGTCCATTAATGGACACGGTGCTAATTCTTGCAGTCAGAAACAGTGGCTGAGAAATAAGAAGTTGTTAAAACCCTTAACCTCTTCTTATTTGAAGAGGTTTTTTATTTTTTAAAATTACATAGGAGCGTGGAGTAAATGAGCACTTTAACTGCTACTTATCAATTATACGGAAAGCCTGGCTCCTTTGAGAAAAAAGCTGAAGGTATTGCGCTAGGACTGACGATCGGGTCCTGGACCAATTTGCCTCTTCTTGAACAAGAGCAATTAAAACAGCATAAAGGAAATGTCATTTCCATAAAAGAATGTGAGGAAAATCCCCATCCCTTAAAATCAGGTTTGATAAAAGCTGAAGTTTCAATCGCTTATCCATCAGCGAATTTCTCTGCAGATCTTCCTGCAATCCTCACTACCGTTTTCGGCAAATTATCTCTGGATGGTGAAGTAAAACTATTGGATTTGAATTTCAGCGATGAATTGCTCAAGCATTTTCCCGGACCTCGCTTTGGTATTGAAGAAATCCGCCATACACTCGGTGTAACTGGACGGCCGCTACTCATGAGCATATTCAAAGGTGTCATCGGGCGTGACTTGGATTACTTATCTACTCAATTGCGGCAACAGGCATTAGGCGGTGTAGACCTCGTCAAAGATGATGAAATTCTATTTGATAACCCTTTGACTCCATTTGAGAAGCGCATTACTGCAGGTAAAGAAGTGTTAACACAGGTGTATGAAGAATCGGGTCACCGCACACTTTATGCAGTAAACCTTTCGGGTAGAACCTCCGAGCTGCGAGGTAAAGCAAGAAAAGCTCGCGAACTTGGAGCTGACGCTTTATTGTTCAATGTTCATGCGTACGGATTCGATGTTATGCAAGAACTTGCTGAAGACGATGACATTGCTTTGCCACTGATGGTACACCCCGCATTCAGTGGTGCCTTTACTTCATCTGCCTTTTATGGCCTTGCTACGCCACTGGCACTTGGCAAATTGACCCGTTATGCTGGTGCAGATTTCTCACTGTTTCCATCGCCTTACGGCAGTGTCGCATTGGAGAAAGCCTCTGCACTTTCGCTCGGTGAAGAACTGACTAAGAAAAGCTCGTTAAAACGCAGTTTTCCAGTGCCCTCGGCCGGTATTCATCCAGGGCTTGTCCCTTTGCTGATGGCAGACTATGGCATCGATAGCGTCATTAATGCCGGTGGTGGTATCCATGGACATCCAGCTGGAGCCATTGGCGGCGGACAAGCTTTCAGACAAGCGATTGATGCCGTATTGCAAGGTGAAACTTTACAAAACGCTAGTAAACAACACGAACAACTACAAACAGCACTTGAGCTATGGGGGTCAAAAAATTGAACAAACCAATTATTTTCTGCGATTTCGATGGCACGATTACAGCCAACGATAATATCATCGCAATCATGAAGAAATTTGATCCGCCTGGTTGGGAACCCATCAAAAACCAAATCCTTGATCAATCTATAACCATACGTGAGGGTGTAGCGAAAATGTTTTCATTACTCCCTGTGTCCGCAAAGGAGGACATTATTTCATATGTTCTAGAGCAAGCGGAAATACGAGAAGGCTTTCGTGATTTTGTCGATTATGTAAAAAAACATGAACTTTCTTTATACATTGTCAGCGGAGGCATCGATTTTTTCGTTTATCCACTTCTTAAACCTTTTGGACCCTTTGATGGCATCTATTGCAACAGCGCAGATTTTTCGAAAGATCTGATCCATATTGAATTCCCACATGTCTGTGATGCAATCTGTACGAGTCAAGGATGTGGCTGCTGTAAACCGTCCATCATCCGTGAACTTTTGGCCAAAGGCACTAACAGCATTGTGATTGGGGATTCGATCAGTGACTGGGAAGCCGCTAAAGAAGCTGATTTTGTCATCGCTAGAGATTTACTGGCCGACAAATGCAAAGAAGCTAGAATCGATTATCAACCGTTTGAAACTTTTCATGAAGTTATCGCTATAGTGGATAAATATATAGGAGTGAAGTCATGATTGCATTGAATGAAAAATGGCTTGAACTAGCGGATGTCAAAGATGAACTAGCTGTTCGCGACTGGTTTATGGGGACTAGTGGAAATCTAGCCATTAAAGTGACTGACGAACCACTCGAGTTCTTAGTCACTGCTAGTGGTAAAGACAAGAAAAAACGGACAGATGAAGACTTTCTACTAGTGGATGAAAATGGACAACCCACCATTGAAAAATTCTTAACACCCTCTGCTGAAACCTTATTGCATTGTGCAATTTATAGAAAGACCCAAGCCGGTTGCAGTCTTCACGTCCATACGGTTGCCAATAATGTCATTTCCGAATTATATGGCGATGCCGGAAAAATCGATTTCCAAGGACAGGAACTGATTAAAGCTTTCGGATTATGGGAAGAAGATGCTGTTCTAACAATTCCCATTATTGCCAATCACGCAGATATCCCAACACTCACCCGTGAGTTTGAAGCTACTATTTCGGCAGATAAAGGAGCCGTGCTAATCCGTAATCACGGCATTACCGTGTGGGGGAAAAATAGTTTTGAGGCGAAAAAACTACTTGAAGCCTGCGAGTTTTTATTTCAATACCAATTAGCATTACAATTACAGTTAAAATAAGAGAGGAAGATTAGTATGGCCATCATTAAAATTCAAGGAACAAAAAAGACAATTGAAGCGCAAAACGAAGTAGCCGCATTTTTGGAACAACAAGAAGTCGTTTATGAGCATTGGGATATCGATAAATTACCAGCGCATCTACGTGAAAAATTCGATTTAACGGATGCCGAAAAAGATGAAATTCTTCAAGCATTTCAAACAGAAGTCAGTGACATCTCAGAACGTCGGGGCTACCAGGCAGCGGATATTATCTCTTTATCAGATTCCAACCCTAAATTAGATGAGTTGTTAAAAAACTTTCAACGTAAACACATTCATACTGATGATGAAGTACGCTATATCGTCAGCGGACATGGGGTTTTCATCATTCAAGGAAAAGACGAAAATTTCTTTGAAGTTCATCTGACGCCAGGCGACCTCATTTCGGTTCCTGAAAACATTACGCATTACTTTACACTTGCTGAGGATCGGAAAGTCGTGGCCATTCGTATTTTCGTCACAACTGAAGGATGGGTACCTGTTTACCAAGAAGAAAGCCCCGTATAAATTCACTATCTAATAAGAAGAGACTCGACTATATCGAGTCTTTTTATTTTGATAAAAAAGGTAATTTCTTTCTATTTATAATGTCTTTTAAGCTATAATGTCTTTTGAGTTATATTTTAAAATTAGAAATGAGCGGTTCATATGAAAAAAATAATTTGGTCTTTTGGTGGAGTGATACTTTTACTTGCCCTCCCTATCCTAATTTGGTTTTTTAAAGAAGAAAAAATAGTCAATATTGCGATTATCGATAAAACTGTTCCAACTGAAAGTTATAGGGAACATAAAGGCTTAACATGGCTATTAAATCATCAACGTTACGTTCCTGAATCAGAAGAAGCCTACAATGCTACAACCGATTACTACGGCTTTGTTCCTGATGAAAAAGATGAGAGCTATACAATTCGTGACTTGCCTACAGATTATTCTGGTACTGATCTCATTTACTTGGCAGATTCTTATGGAGTTTATGAAGAAGATCTCCCTTGGCAGACTAAAGAAAAAACACCAGGTAGTTCATCCATGATTGCAGGCGGTCTCCAAATGGATGAGTGGCAGGCGATTAAACAACAAGTCCAGTCTGAAGGTACAGACTTAGTCATGGAGTTCAACACGTTCGCTTCTCCGACTTCTAAAGAAGTTTCACAAGATATGAACACATTTTTAGGGCTCGAATGGAGTGGTTGGAGTGGTCGCTATTTTGAAGAGCTACAAGCTTCTAAAGGCGCCGTTCCTCAATGGATTGTTACTAATTATGAAAAAAATGATGTGCAATGGCAGTTTGAAGGTGCGGGTTTTGTTCTAGTTAACGACGATTCCAGTGAAATTGTCGTTCTTTCTGAAGAAGCCAATGAAATTGGCAGTGAGGGGCTTCACCTTGCCTTTACTGAACAAGGTGCCACTCAATTTGATTTGACGGACAGCCCGTCTTTCGATTATTGGTTTGATATTAATTTGGCTGCTCCAGAAACTAAAGTTCTCGCAGATTATCAGTGGGACTTGCAAGATCCAGGCAGTGAGAAGTTGAAAAAAGCAGGCATTCCACAGAACTTCCCAGCAGTATTCCACCAATCCAAATACGGTGCAGACCTTTACTATTTTGCGGGAGATTTTGTCGATATTAATGATGTTCCGAATTTCTACCGCTTTGCAGGTTTCTCAAAACTGCGCTCTTTCCTGTCTACAGAATCACTGGATGCTGAAAAGAGTTTTTACTGGAAAACGTATATCCCAATGATGGAGTCCATTTTAGCAAATGCGAAAGACAAAAAAGCACCCACTGAAAAGGCACAAAAAACACTCGCTGTCGAAAATGGGATCTCGTATCCTTCTCGTGTAAACGATCAGACATTTGAAGTATACGAAGACGGCGAATGGCAGCCACTTACTATTAAAGGGGTAAATATGGGGATGGCCAAACCTGGAACGTTTCCTGGTGAAGCAGCTATTACACGTGCGGAATATGACCGCTGGTTTAAAGAAATTGGCGACATGAATGCGAATGCGGTGCGTGTCTACACCCTTCACCCCCCTGCTTTTTATGACGCGTTTGCTGCTTATAACGCCAGCGCAATAGAACCACTTTACTTGTATCACGGGGTTTGGATTGACGAAGAACCTTTAACGAAGTCTTTAGATGCCTTTAATCCCGAAATTACCGAGCGCTTTCAGGCAGAAGTCAAAAAAATCGTGGATGTTGTCCACGGCGATGCCGTTGTAGAACAACAGCCGGGACATGCATACGGCAACTATAAAACAGACATCTCTCCTTATGTAATCGGTTGGATGGTTGGTATCGAATGGTACCCGGTAATGGTCGATCAAATGGAGCAAGATTACCCTGACCTTGGCGATTATCAAGGCCAGTATGTCTACACCAAAAATGCCAATCCAATGGAAAATTGGTTAGCACAGCAATTAGACCTTCTCGCTTCTTATGAACTAGATACGTATAAAAGTATGCGCCCTTTAAGCTTTACTAATTGGGTAACAACCGATAATATCGATCAGCCCGCAGAGCCAAGTGTTCAAGAAGATATGGCTACTGTAGATCCGAATCATATCAAAACCAAGGATGTAACGGATACAGTCGGCATGTTTGCTTCTTATCACGTCTATCCGTATTATCCTGATTTCTTAAATTTAGAAGAGCGTTATACGGAGTATGTTGACCACCGCGGAGAATTCAATAACTATGCCGGGTATTTGAAAGATTTAAATGACTCTCACGACATGCCGGTTCTCATTGCAGAGTTCGGAATTCCTGCCTCGCGCGGAATGACGCACGAAAATCCATTTGGCTGGAATCAAGGATTTATTTCTGAAAAAGAGCAAGGAGAAATCGTCAGTCATATGTACGAAGACATTCTTGAAGAAGGCATGCTAGGCGGTATGGTCTTTACTTGGCAAGACGAGTGGTTTAAACGAACATGGAATACAATGGATTACGACAATCCGAACGAACGACCATTTTGGTCTAATGCTCAAACAAACGAACAACAATTTGGCCTCTTGAGTTTCGATCGCCATAAAGTAAAAGTAGATGGTATAGACGATTGGAAAGATGGAAAACTGTTGTACGAAAAAGATGCGGGCGCGCTCAATAGCGTTACGATGGATTCCGATGAGCGATATGTCTACATTAAAGCCCAATTCGATCCTGCTAATGAACAGTGGTGGACTGAAAAAGATTTTAATCTATATTTTAGTATCCGTAATAACAAAGGGATTGCCGTTGAAGCTTTCGAAAAAACTGAGTTTCTGGCGGACTTCCAGTTGAAGATTGAAAATCTAGAACAAGCACAGCTGCAAGTCGCTGGCGATTACGATAGCTTTTACTATGATTATCATGAGCGTTTGAAAATGATTCCTGCAGAAGAAAACATTGAAACGACGTTCCATCCAATTCGACTCGCTCTAAACAAAGAATTTGTACGACCGGACACTAAAGAAACTGTTCCATTCGCTTCATATGAAACAGGCGTGTTCCAATTTGGGATTGCTAATCCAGAGCATGAAGATTATGATTCGTTAAATGATTATTATTATGATGAAAATACTGGCATTTTGGAAATTCGCATTCCATGGATGTTACTAAATGCCAAAGACCCAGCAAAACGAGAATTTACAGGTGACCTTCAAAAAGATGGCATCGAAGCTTCTCAAACGATTAAAGATATTGATGTTGCATCTAATTTAACCGATAAAAACGGAAATATTGTAGAAGCATTTGATTCTAAGAAAGTTGCTCAATATTCGTGGGAAACATGGGGATTACCACAGTCTGAAGAACGATTAAAACAATCCTATTACATTCTTCAAGAAACGTTTGGAGAAACCGAATAATATGAGAAAAATTAAAAACTGACGGAGAAAAGGACCATCCTTTTCTCCGTCAGTTTTTTTAGATTTTAGTAAACTTTAAGGTTTCATTGTTTTCCAGCTATCTACATGATGAACAGCTACGCCACCAAATCCAGATGCTGTCGAATAATATGCCGATACTGCTGCTAACTCCCGATTCATGAAAGCTTCGCCTTCTTCAAAGAAAGAAATATTATTACCTTCATCGGTTTGACCTGTTTCAACTCCGACTACAACCGTTTTTCCATATTTTTCTGCATAAGCTACTTCATTTTTTACGAGTTCTTTAATCATGGATGCTGAATCTCGGTATGCCATTAATGTAACACTATCTGTATTGGCAATTACCCATTCGGCGAGTACACCTTTGCCATACGTATTTTTATAGGCGATTTCATCAAACCAAAAAGGCATATCTGCTTCTAGTGGTATATTCATCGCAGCCGTACTAGATGCTGCTTTACTTAAAAGAGCTTGATAAGATTTAATCGTTGCTGCTCGGTTCGTATTCCAACCACTATATAAATACGGCTCGACGTCCAAGTGAACACCTGTAAACTTCTGAGCCGGTAAAGCTCCTTGTTGATAAGTAGATAGCCAGTTCATCAAACGATCCTGTTTAGCAAATCCTTTAGGTGCTACCCAGTCATTAGCCCCGTCTAATGCATAAATGGTCATGCCTGCCGCTCCTGCTTTTTCGATAAAACTTTGATAAGTAGTAGCTGGAATGTCTTCGTCAATTTGTACATAGACCTTATTGACGTCTTTGCTTTCTAGAAATGCCAAGGTGCCTGCTTCATCACTATAAATCATCCACGGATTCCATAACCATGTCGCTTTAACATCCAATTCAATCGCATGAGAGTTGACACCATTTTGTGTCAGCATAAACAACAATAATACACCTGCCATCATTAGTTTTTTCATTTTCCCATATCCTCCCATTCTGTAAGCCGTGGCTCAAAGAACGAGACCCTGGCAACCTGACGACCTTGCGTTTTTCAACGGTTAGGCTCATGGCTTTGCGTCCTCCCCTTTCGGTGGAGTTTGCCTTTTTCAGATTTTTATCATTATATGTCAATTAATACAATTTTGCTATCTTTTTTAGGTATTCCTTTTCAAATGCGCTATTTAAGGCAATAATCAACAAGAGCACCTTAGCATTTCGAACAAAAGGAGTGAAACTTATGACGACCCTATTACGCGAAGACGAAATTACATTAGCTTTGATCAAGTCGTTAAAAGAAGGCAAACTAACTGAATTCCAAGAAATTCTAGATGAGTTGCAACCATACGATATGGCAATCCAGTACCGACACTTGCCAGACAAGCACCGCAATAAATTCCTTCTCTATTTATCTATTCGGCAATTAACAGAGTTGATGCAAGAACTTCCTAAAATTGAACAAATCGACATTCTTCAGAAATTAGGGGTTGAAAAGTCTTCCAAAGTATTGGACCGCATGGATAATGACGATTTGGCTTTGCTATTGGCAGACCTTGAGCCGGAACGCATCGAAGAGCTATTGTCTCAAATAAATCAAGACGATTCTAAGTTTGTCCAAAGCACAATGACTTATCCACCTGAAACAGCCGGTCGACTAATGAATAACCGTTATGTCTGGATTCCCCGTCATTACACAATCCGCGATGCCATTGACAAGATTAAACATTTTGCAGAATTAGCGGAATACCTCAACTACCTCTATATTGTCGATGAAGATAAAAAACTTCTTGGAGTGGTTTCCTACAAGGATTTAATCCTCGGAAATCTTGACGACAGAATTGAAGAAGTGATGTATAAGCGCGTAGTCAAAGCTGACGTGTTGATGGACCAAGAAGATGTGGCTCAAATCATTAGCCGTTACGATTTTGTCACGTTGCCAATTGTTGAAAATGACAATACACTTGCTGGGATTATCACCATCGATGACGTAATCGATGTTGTCATGCAAGAAGCGAATGAAGATATTGAAAAGCTTTCCGCTTCCGGTAAATCAATTGACTTTAATACACCTGCTTGGACAGCGGCTTACCGGCGACTGCCTTGGCTGATTTTACTCCTGTTTATCGGATTGTTTTCAGGCAGTATTATTAGTCGTTTTGAAAATACGTTGCAGACCGTTGTGGCTTTAACGTTTTTTATGCCGTTAATTGCTGGAATGACTGGAAATACTGGTACGCAATCTCTGTCTGTTGTTGTCCGCGGACTGGCTTCACAAAAGCTTGATTTTAAGCAAACGATCAAGCTGATTATTCGAGAATTATGGGTCGGTATTATTATTGGTGTTATTTGTTCTGTCCTTATTTTACTCATTGCTTATGTGTGGCAAGGCAATTTGGTATTAGGTATTGTCGTTGGTGGCACGTTGTTAATGACGTTAATCATTGGAACGTTAGCTGGAACGATTATTCCTCTTATTTTGTACAGATTCAATATTGATCCAGCTGTTGCTTCCGGTCCTTTAATTACCACCATTAACGATATTCTGTCTTTATTGATTTATTTCGGTATGGCGACTTTGTTTATTTCTCAGTTGATGTAAAGAAAAAAATAATAAAAAAATCTTTTTCTAAGCATTTTTCTTTAAACCTAGTAAGCCTCTTGGTATAATGGGTTGAAACTGAAGGAGGCGTGTTTATGACTATTCCAAAACCCCTTGTCCAAACCAACCAAGCTTTTATCGTCGTTACTGTTATAATGGCGTTGCTACTCCATCCTGCTATTTTATTGTTACCATTTGTTGTTGGAGCTTATACATTAATCACTAAGAAAAACCCTGTTATTTTATGGAGCCGCCGCTTTTTGAAAAAACCCGCAGCGAGCTATCTGCAAGAGGATCGAGATCAACAATTGTTTAACCAATGGATTGCCACTATCTGTTTAGGACTGTCACTCGTTTTCTTTTCTGTTGGTTTACCGTTACTTGGATTTGCCTTTAGTGTCATGGTCATTGTTGCTGCAGGCGTTGCATTGATGGGTTATTGCATCGGCTGTACGATTCGTTATCGCTATATGATGTGGAAACACAATCGTACAAAAGTACAGGCATAAAAAAAGACGGTGAGCAACTGCTCTCCGTCTCAGAATGTAGACAAAATTTTATTAAAATGAATAGTGGTATATAACATCCAATCGGACTGGCCACTTTGCTTTCCGTGGGCTCAGCACTCCAGGATTTGAAGCGCAAGGCGGCGAAGGGCGAAGATGTGCTCCTGCATCGCTACGCTAGCTTCGTCGCAAATGCTTGCCCTCGCAGGCTTCGGTCAATGCATTTCCTGCGGGATAGCGAAGCGACGAAATCCACTCGGGCGATCAGCCCGAGTTAGTTCGGCGCAAGCCCGCGGAAAGCGTCCAACTGGAGCGCAGAATCCGGTATAAACAAGATGAAAAGAATATTCATTCTCTACTAATTATAATTATCTTTTGTCTATATGCTAAGATGGGGAGCAACTGCTCTCCGTCTTTTCTTATATCTATTATTTTATTTGGCCGTTGCCGCGTATAATGTATTTCGTTGACGTTAAGGCTGGCAAGCCCATTGGTCCTCGTGCATGAAGCTTTTGTGTACTAATGCCAATTTCTGCACCAAACCCAAATTCGAAACCATCTGTAAATCGAGTCGATGCATTGTGATACACCGCAGCCGCATCAATTTCCATGAAAAATTGATCGACGTTTTCTGATGTTTTCGAAATAATTGCTTCTGAATGTTTCGTTCCGTACGTATTGATGTGCTCAATTGCTTCACCAACATCTTCAACGGTTTTTATCGCGACTTCAAGTCCGAGGTATTCTGTTCCCCAATCCTCTTCTTCTGCAGGTATCACATTAGGTGAGAGTTTTTGTACAGGCTCGTTACCATGAATCGTTACTTGTTGATCTTGTAAAGCGCTCACCAATAGCGGCAAATGCTTGTCGGCCCAAGCTTGATGGACTAAAATGCTTTCACAAGCGTTACAAACAGATGGACGCTGTGTTTTGGCATTTAATGCGATGTCAATTGCCATTTGAACGTTCGCTGTCTCATCGATATAAATATGACAATTTCCTGCGCCTGTTTCCAATACTGGAACTGTAGAATTCTGAACGACCGTCTGAATCAACTTCGCCCCTCCACGAGGAATCAACACATCTAAGTATTGGTTCAATTTGAACATGTGAGATGCTGCTTCTCTGCTCGTATCTTCTAATAGCTGTACGGACTCAACTGGTAACTCACTTTTTTCTAACGCTCGGTGAATAACAGCAACTATCGCTTTATTTGAATGGATGGCCGTTGAACTGCCGCGCAATACTACCGCATTCCCTGTTTTCAAACATAAACTTGAAGCATCCACTGTGACATTCGGACGCGCTTCATAAATCATGCCGACAACACCTAAAGGCACGCGTATTTTGGACATGGTTAAGCCATTTGGGCGTTCCCATTTCTCAAGCACTTCACCCACTGGGTCTGTTAGTTTCGTTAGTTGTATCAAGGCATCCGCCATGTCTGTTATCCGAGACTCATCAAGTTTTAGGCGATCTACTAAAGACTCACTCATATCATTTTGACGGCCAACTTCTATGTCTTTGTTGTTTTCCGTTAAAATATACGCTTGTTCTTCTAACAATTGCGCTGAAATGGACCGCAAAGCGTGATTTTTTTGTTTTGTCGTCGATTTTGCTAGTATCGCTGAAGCGGATTTTGCCTTTTTCGCTTTTTGTAGAAGTTCGCTTTGATCGGTTTCTTTCTCTTGAAAAAGTTTCGTCATCCAATTGCCCCTTTCAATTTTTCGTTCGTTAAACACTCATTTTTGTTTTTACACCGATATAGGTTCCATCGCCTATGCCGTGAAAAATATCGACTAGTTTTTCGCTACCATATCCAGAGCCGATAAATACTTGAACTCCAAAAGCAAGTGCTGTACGAGCTGCTTCAACTTTAGACTTCATACCGCCTGTTCCAACATCAGAGCCTTCAGAAGAAGTTGCAGCTATTAACGCATCAGGAATGTCATGTAAATGAAGGTATTTCTGAGCTTGAGGATTGGTTCTTGGATTTTCGAGATATATGCCATTAATGTCTGTTAAAATCATGAGGAAATCGGCATGAATCAATCCACTAACTAACGCCGACAGCATATCATTGTCACCAAAAGTTAACTCTTCCGCTGAAACCGAATCATTTTCGTTTATGATTGGCATGACATTTCGTTCTAAAAGCTTGGAAATGGTTGCGTTGGCATTTTTATAAAGATCTTTCGTTAGCAGTAATTGAGCCGCTACAATATTGTGCTTTTTGCATTCATCGGCGTACGCTTGTAATAACAAGCTTTGCCCGACCGCTGCAGCTGATTGCTTATCGACTAATGTATTAGGTCGTGATAAGTACCCCATGCCGGTACATCCTGCAGCAACAGCTCCAGATGAGATCAACACCACTTCGTGTCCTTCTTCTTTTAAACGAGCCAGTGCATCCACGTGCTCACGCAATTTCTCAATTGACAGCTTTCCTTGTTCATCTGTTAACGAACTACTTCCGATCTTCACAACAATTCTTTTCTTCTCCACGTGCATTCACCACCCGTTTTTGATAAATAAAAAAAATCTTCCATTTGTTCAAAAACGGAAGAACCTTGCCCCCGTGACTAAATTTCTCTAGGCTTGTTTATCGAATTTCTTGAATAGAGTTATTATGCACTATCTCGTATTTTAAGTCAACGATGTAATAACTAAATTCCTCTTTATCAGACTTTATTAAATTTTTATATGCAATATATATGAATATTTATTCAAAATGATGATAAACTACTTTTCCTTATTATTGTGTTACATGTCTATTAAGAACGTATTTGAGAATATGTAGTTTAATTATTCTGTATAAAAAGAAAAATTAATTTTTAAAAGATATATTAGTCTACCATATATTTTTCTATCAACACACGGCACTTTTGACCGAGAGCTTGTTAGCATGAAAAAAAGCATGGGAAGAGATCCCATGCTTTCTTTCTTTAATTTTCTAAAGCGCGATAGTTTACTTCTAATTGCTTCAAACTTCTATACTTCATAATTTGAGTTACGTACCATCCAACAACTACTAATGTGATACAAGCTCCAATAATTGCAGACACTTGATAGTCCATATTCAAGCCTTCTGGTGCGTAAAAGATGTACATGGAAACGACTGCTGTCATAAAGATCGCAGGTACTCCTGCTACCCAATGGAATTTGAAGTTTTTCAATAAGTATACTGCTGCCGTCCAAAGCATAAACGTCGCTACCACCTGATTGGTCCATCCGACATACCGCCAAAGGAAAGTGTAATCAATTGTCGCCATATAGAACGTTGGAATCCCTAGTGGAATCGTTACTAGCAAAACTTTCACTTTTCCTTGCATGTTGACAAATTTCGCAAGAATATCCGTTAAGATCATTCGTGAAGAACGCAGTGCTGTGTCGCCCGTGGTGATAGGTAAGATGATAACTCCAAAAATGGCAAGCAAGCCGCCAATCGATCCAAGTAAAGTAGTTGAAATTTCATTAACTACCCCCGATGGACCTCCTGCAGCAAGTGCTGCTCCAAGTCCCTCAGTGCCATTAAAGAATGTCATTCCGGCTGCTGCCCAAATCAACGCAATCACACCTTCAATGATCATTGCACCATAAAAGATTCTTCTGCCATCTGATTCTTTTTTCATCGTTCTTGCAATGATTGGGCTTTGCGTGCAGTGGAATCCGGAAATTGCACCGCATGAAATGGTGACCATCAACAGTGGCCAAATTGGTAAAGCTCCTGGGTGTAGATTTTCAAACGTAAGGTTTGGCATCGGTTTCCCTGAGAATACTAGCGCAACTGCTACTGCAATCGCCATAAACAACAAAATCCCACCTAATAGAGGGTAAATCCGACCAATCACTTTATTGATCGGCAAAATCGTCGCTAAGATAAAATAGAAGAAAATGATTGCTAATGCAGTGATAAAGTTAATCGGTGTAATTTGTGCAATTAACTGTGCTGGTCCTGCAGTAAAAGCTGCAGTCACTAGCAACATTAAAACAAGAGAAAGACCATTGATAAATACTTTTGCATTTTTCCCTAGGTATTTCCCAACTAAGGTTGGAAATTGTGCGCCTCCATGACGCATCGACATGACACCTGAAAAATAATCATGTACCCCTCCGGCAAAAATACTGCCAACGACAATCCAAACAAAAGCTATTGGGCCATATAGTGCACCTGCAACTGCTCCGTAAATTGGACCAAGACCTGCAATATTCAATAATTGAATTAAATTCCCTTTCCACCAGCTCATTGGGACAAAATCTAATTTGTCGGTTTTGGAATAAGCGGGAGTTGGTGTATTGTCATCAATTCCAAAAACCCGTTCGATGAATTTCGAGTAAAATACATAGCCTAAAATAAGTAAAACGAGAGCTGCAAAAAAGGTAATCATATGGCGGTTCCTCCTGATGTTTTCTTAAGTATATAGAATGATAACATGTTTTTTAAATATATAAACATAATATTTAGAAAAAAACAAATATACTGTAAAATAACTATAATTAGAAGGCTTCAATCGTTTTACTTGATTTCATCTAGCCAAATAGGAAATATTTCTTATATCACTATTAAGAATCACTCGGAAAACAAGGTAATTATATTATATTATAATCTATTTTTGATCTAAAAAAGTGCGCAGACGATATTCCGCCTGCGCACTCATTTTTTCAGATTTCTAGCAACTTATTTTTTTAAAATTAGTCATCGCCTATTCGAATCGTGTATTGAATTCCAATGCTTCTGCAATTTTTTCTTCGCTTTTATTAAAAACGGCACTTGTCGTAATTGTTACCGAGTCAATGTCACTTTCTTCAACGATGAAGCCAATATTGCCTTGCTTGGTTTCTCCTGGTGCAATTTCCCCAGTTAATCCTTCGAGATAAATATCATCTTCCCAAAGCTTGAGTTCCTCTGCATCCGTCTCAAACAAAGCTACTGGAGCAAAATGTAACGGCTCATTGGAAGTATTGGTAATTTCTACGTACATTTTTACTACGCTGAATTCTTGATCATGAGTATAGGCATGAAAAAAATCTATCAGACTGTAATCAGGTTTTACTTGAAGAATTTTCGATTCTGCTACCGTTAGTTTAACAGGACCAATACCATAGGTTTCCATAGTCATATTGATCGCTTCGACTATAGCTTCTCCTTTAGCATCTCGTTTGTTTTGCCCAACTTCCTGTAACTTACGGTCATCTGTGACTTGGGGACTCAAGACATAGTCTTCATAATACTTTGGAACTTCACTTTCTTCAGCAACTGTCGAAGCTACAGCTATCGAATCGTCAGGATCTGAACATCCTCCAAGTATTACTGCTGAAAATAGTAAGAAATATATAGCCTTTTTCATGTCATTGCCTCATTTCGTTGCATTACTTATCGTTGATTTCTACTTTTGCTTTCAGTAAATCAAAAATGATTTTAGCGTGATCTGTGTTGTCGAGCTTTCCTGCAAACTCATCACTTGCGGGTCCGTATGCATAGACTGGAACATCTTCTCCTGTGTGACCACCTGTTGTCCATCCAGTGTGTGTACGCTGATTGAAAATCTCTTCGATGGCGTTGTCTATAGATGTATACTTGTTATTTTCTGCTGCTTTTTTCACTGTTTCTATTTCTTCAGCTGTCAATTCCAGATCAATGTATTCGCTTAACGTTTCTTCTACACTAGCCCCGTCCACAATTTGCTGTGCCATAAAATCAGGTGTACGTTTTGCGGCTTTGATTGGCTCTCCGAACCAGTTGTAAATGCCATCTGCTCCAATAGAAAAGCCTCCTGTTGAATGGTCGGCTGTAGCTACCACTAACGTATTGCCGTCTTCTTTCGCAAATTTAATCGCAGCTTGGAACGCTTTGTCGTAGTCTTCCATTTCGCTCATGGCTGCCACGATATCATTATCATGTCCTGCCCAATCGACTTGACTGCCTTCTACCATTAAGAAGAAACCATCTTCATCTTCTGACAAACGATCGATGGCCGATGTAGTCATTTCTTCTAACGACGGCGTGCTATCATCACGGTCGATCATTTTCGGAAGACCTGCCGGTGCAAACAAACCAAGCACTTGCTCATCATCATTGCTTAATAGTTCATCACGGTTTGTAAGGTAGCTATACCCGTCTTCTTGAAACTCTTCCGTAAGATTACGATCTGTTCGTTCAAATAGATCGACACCTCCACCAAGCAAAACGTCGACTTTATGTTCTCCATTGATTAGTTCATCATAGTAATCATCTGCAATGGCATTCATATTTTTCCGTGCAATGTCATGTGCCCCAAACGACGCCGGTGTCGCATGTGTAATTTCAGAGGTTGCGACCAGTCCTGTAGCTTTGCCTTTTTCTTTAGCTGCCTCAAGAACTGTTTTCACTCTACTTTCATCGTTATCGACAGCGATTGCACTGTTGTATGTTTTAATGCCGGCTGCCATAGCTGTCGCTGCAGAAGCGGAATCCGTGATGTTTTGATCGGGATCTTCAGGATAAGTTGATTGTTGTCCAACCAAATATGCATCGAGAGCCGTATCTTCAACCATTTTAGTAGAAGGGTCATTTTGCAAGTAGCGATAAGCAGATGTGTACGAGGTACCCATTCCATCACCAATTAGAAAAATAACATTTTTCACTTTCTCTTTTTTGCCTTTTTTGTGATCTTGTCCGTGGGCTTTCCCTTGGTTTTTGTCAGGAGTACCCGCTTCAGCTGACAACGTAAACGAGCTAACCCCTGTTAATGCCACTGCCGAAGCTAAAGCAATTGGCAGAACTTTTGTTTTCAATTTTCTATGTATCATTTTCTCTCCTCCAGTCATTTTATCTACACGCTCAGTATAGAAGTCGATTGTTAAGGATTGATTAGAGAATTGTTTAGCTTTTGTAAATTTCCAAAAACAGGTATTTTTACACATTACAAAAAGCCCAGAAAAAATCTCTGGACTTAGACTGCAGACAAAGCTTATTAAACTAAATAGTGATGCATACTCTTCAACCGGGCTGGCCACTTCGCTTTCCGTGGGCTCAGCTTCAGTATCCTCATCACTGAAAACCCATGCTCCTGCTTCGCTGTGCTAGCTTCGTCCGCGGAAAGCGTCCACTGGGTGCGGAGAATCCTAGATGCATACAAAAAATAAGTAAGTATTCTTTTGTCTACAAACCGAGCCCCCAAAATTTCTGGGCTTTAATTAGTTGGCAATTGATGAAGTTGCGTTTTTGGCTAACAGCAAATATGAAAGTAATGCAATCAAACACATTGAAAAAATCACGAGACCCATTGGAACCGCCGTGTTTTCTCCTGCAATCCCTACTAATGGTGCAGTGGCGGCCCCAAGGATAAATGGCAGTAATCCAAGTAGTGCAGATGCACTTCCTGCCACATGCCCTTGGCTTTCCATGGCAAGTGTGAAAGAAGATGTTCCGACCACACCGATAGCCATGATGAAAAAGAATATTGGGATGACAACTGCCCATAAAGGTCCTTGCATAAGCACAACGGCCAATAAAATGGCACCTGCAACTGTTGCCGTGTAAAGAGCTGTTTCTAAAAATCTTTTTTCAGACCAAATATATGTAAATCGACCAACTGAGTAACTTCCAATAATTAGCGCAATGCCGTTCATCCCAAACAACACACTAAATATTTGAGGAGAAGCACCATAAATATTTTGATAAATAAATGGCGTACCAGAAACATAAGCAAAAACTCCACCAATTAAAAAGCCTTGTGCTAACGCATAGCCTGTAAATTGACGATTTTTCAAGATTCCAGCAAAGTTACCGAAAGTCGATTTCAAATTGCTTGGCACCCGTTTTTCAGGCGGCAAACTTTCTTTTAAACGAGAAGTGGAAAGCACTAGCAAAAAAATTCCCAATACCGTCAGCAACACGAAAATTCCTTTCCAATCTGCAAACAACAGCACTCCACTTCCAATGGAAGGAGCGATTAAAGGCACCAAATTACCGATGACCATTAACAATGCAAACAAACGTGTCAATTCGGGCCCTTGACTAACATCCCTCACTATTGCCCGGGAAATAACGAGACCGCCAGAAGCTGCAAGGCCTTGTACAAAACGTAAAAATACAAATATGTAGATGTTTGGAGCAAATATACAAGCGATCGATGCGCCGATATAAGCCATTAAAGAAATTAATAAGGGTTTGCGTCTGCCATGCATATCACTCAGAGCACCTGCAACCAATTGCCCTATTGCTAATCCCAACAAACATGCTGTGAGACTTAATTGAACAGAGCTGGCGTTTGTTTTATAGACATCTGCTAAAATCGGGAACGCTGGTAAATACATATCAATCGTAAACGGAACTAAAGTAGTCAAAGCACCCACCAATAAAATAAAATGAGTGCGTGTAAGACCAGTGGAACTTTTCAAAATTTCTACACCTTCTTTTCTATCATCACTTATCTATAAAGCCGAATAAGAGCTGAAGTAAACTTCATAACTAAAAAACCCGCAACTATCAGTTTATCACAATGGATAAGCTGACAGCTACGGGTTAAAATAATGCAATTAACTAGATGTTATTTTACTTCCACAGTCCAACCAAGTGTATCTTCAATTTTTCCTGTTTGGATTCCTGTAATAGTATCATAAATCTTTTGTGACAATTCACCAATTTCGTGGTTGTTAATAATCATTTTCTTGCCTTTCCAGTTCAGCTCGCCAACTGGAGAAATAACGGCTGCTGTACCAGTGCCAAAAACTTCTTCCACTTGACCGGCTTCGAAAGCTTCGAAAAGCTCATCAACTGAAATGCGTCTTTCTGTCACGGATATTCCCCAAGTGCCAAGTAATTCAATAATCGACATACGCGTAATACCTTTTAGGATACTGCCATTCAATTCAGGTGTCACGACTTCTCCGTTAATTTTAAAGAAGATGTTCATGCTTCCAACTTCTTCGATGTATTTTTTCTCAACACCGTCTAACCAAAGAACATCCGCATTGCCTTCTTTTTTAGCATTGGCTTGCGCTTGGTAACCAGAAGAATAGTTCCCTGCTGTTTTAGCCATACCCGTTCCGCCTTTTACGGCACGCGTGAATTTATCTTCTACATGAATAACAACCGGCTTAAGACCGCCCGGGAAATAAGATCCTACTGGCGATAAAATAACCATGTATTTATACGTTTGAGATGGTCCAACTGCAAGATTCGCATCTGTTGAGATGATGTAAGGGCGGATATAAAGAGACGTTCCAGGTGTTTTTGGAACCCAGTCTTTTTCAAGTTTGATCAGTTCAGTCAAATGCTCTAATGCTAATTTCTCATCAATTGGCGGAATGCTCAAACGTTCGCTTGAAAGATTTAAGCGTTCAAAGTTTTCTTCCGGGCGGAACAATAAAACCCGTCCATCTTCTGTACGATACGCTTTCATGCCTTCAAAAACAGTTTGCCCATAGTGGAAAATCATCGCTGCAGGGTCTAAACTAATCGGTCCATAAGGTACAATTTTTGGGTCATACCAGCCTTTTTCTGTTTCGTATTCTAAGACATACATATGATCTGTAAATGTAGTCCCGAATGGTACTTGGTCTTTTACTGGTTTTTCTTTTTTGTTCGTATTTTCAAGAACCTCTAGCTGGTATGTAGTCATCGTCAGGACTCCTTTTATAAAAATAATTTTAATTATCAGTCATATGAATAATTATACACACATAT